>JALVPS010000201.1 GCA_027031685.1 Gammaproteobacteria bacterium
CGGCCTGTCCTTCTGGCCCGAGCCGGTCGCCAGTGCCGACCGGGTCCCCTATGCCTCGAGCTGGCCGCCGCCCAAGTCCTTGCCAGTCTGCGGAGGACTGCCTGTTGCCTCGTTGCCGGCAGATCCTATCCCCAATGGGATAGCCCGGTCGAAGGGGCGGCCATCCCATGTAGGAGATTGTTACGTCTGGGGCGTGCTTCTAGACTGCGTGTCCAGACTAGCCAAGGGCTGCGTGTGGAAACCCTGCGTGCGCCCCTGTGCAACGCCACTTTGGTCGGTCCAAATGCCGAGTGTCTGGCTAAGGTGAATCAGTTAAATCTCGAGTTCAGAGGAGAGCGGCATGGCAGATAAGCATTTTGAAACTCCGATGCTTGACGAGCTGGAAAACGGGCCTTGGCCGAGTTTCATTTCCGGTATCAAGCGGCTGCGCGACCAGCACGACCAGGAGCGCATTCGCGACATGGCCAATTCCCTGCTGGGGCAGTTGGAGCATTCCTACGAGACCCGCAAGGGCTACTGGAAGGGCGGTACGGTGTCGGTGTTCGGTTACGGCAGTGGCATCATTCCCCGTTTCTCCGAAGTCGGCGACACCTTCCAGGCCTCCCGTGAGTTCCACACCCTCCGCGTTCAGCCCCCTCCCGGCAACCACTACACCACCAAGATGCTGCGCCAGCTGGCCGATAGCTGGGAGAAGTACGGCTCTGCGCTGGTCACCTTCCACGGCCAGACCGGCAACATCATGTTCATCGGCACCACCACCGAGAACACGCAGCATTTCTTTGACGAGATCAACTCCTACGGCTGGGACCTCGGTGGCGCGGGTCCGTGCGTGCGCACTGGCATGTCCTGCGTGGGTGCCGCCCGCTGCGAGCAGTCCTGCATCGACGAGCAGCGCGTTCATCGCACCCTGCTGAACAACTTCACCGACGACGTGCACCGTCCGGCGTTGCCCTACAAGTTCAAGTTCAAGGTGTCCGGCTGCGGCAACGACTGTCAGAATGCCATCGAGCGTTCCGATTTCGCCATCTTGGGTACCTGGCGTGACGACATGAAGGTCGACCAGGAGAAAGTGAAGGAGTACGTCAAGCTGAAGGGCCGCCAGTACATCATCGACAACGTGATCTCGCGCTGCCCGACCCAGGCGCTGGCCCTCAACGACGACGACACCCTGGCCGTGAATAACAGGGAGTGTGTGCGCTGCATGCACTGCCTGAACGTCATGCCCAAGGCGCTTTCTCCCGGTGACGACAAGGGGGCCACCATCTGTGTTGGCGGTAAGCGCACGCTGAAGATCGGCGACCTGATGGGTACTGTCATCATCCCCTTCATGAAGCTGGAGAGTGACGAGGACTACGAGCAGCTGGTCGAGCTGGCCGAGAACATCATCGACTTCTGGGCCGAGAACGGGCTCGAGCACGAGCGCTGCGGCGAGATGATCGAGCGCATCGGTCTCAACAACTTCCTCGAAGGGATTGGTGTCGAGGTCGATCCCAACATGGTCAACCACCCGCGCCAGAGCTCCTACATCCGCATGGATGACTGGGATCAGGAGGCGGAGAAGTGGTTCCGTCGCAAGGCCGAGGAGGCCGCAGGTTGATCCTGTGGCCCCGGCCGGAATCACGATTGTCTTCGAAAGCAAGTTTCTGAGTTTGGGAGAAAGCTATGTCTGCAGAACTCCGTCATCCGATTGAATCGGGTTGTCCCGAGGCGTTTCAATACATGCACCCGGCGCTGCGCCGGAACTACGGCCAGTGGGACTACCACGAGGATCCCCAGCCGGGCGTGCTGCTGCACGTGGCCAAGTCCGGCGAGAAGGTGTGGACCGTAAAGGCCGGCACCCAGCGCATCCTGGATGTGTTCACCCTGCGCAAGCTGTGCGACATCGGCGACCAGTACGCCGACGGCTACGTGCGCTTCACGTTGCGCTCCAACATCGAGTTCATCGTGACCGACGAGGCCAAGGTGCAGCCGCTGGTCGATGCCCTGGAAGAGGCCGGCTTCGTGGTGGGTGGCACCCGCAACTCCGTCACCATGATTTCGCACACCCAGGGCTGGCTGCACTGCGATATCCCGGGCACCGACGCCTCGGGCGTGGTCAAGGCGATGATGGATGAGCTCATCGAGGAGTTCAAAGCCTGGGAGATGCCCAACCGGGTGCACATCACCACCTCCTGCTGCCAGATCAACTGTGGTGGCCAGGGTGACATCGCCATCAACGTGCAGCACACCAAGCCGCCCAAGATCAACCACGACCTGGTGGCCAACGTATGCGAGCGCCCGTCCGTCGTGGCCCGTTGCCCGGTGGCGGCCATTCGTCCCGCTCTGGTGGAAGGCAAGCCCTCCCTCGAGGTGGACGAGCGCAAGTGCATCTGTTGCGGCGCCTGCTATCCGCCCTGTCCGCCGATGCAGATCAACGACGCCGAGCACACCAAGTTGTCCATCTGGGTGGGCGGCAACCACTCCAACGCCCGTGGCAAGCCGACCTTCCAGAAGCTGGTTGCGTCCGGTATTCCCAACAACCCGCCGCGCTGGCCGGAGGCCACCGCCATCGTCAAGCGCATCCTCAAGGTCTACAAGGAAGACGCGCGCGACTGGGAGCGGATCGGCGAGTGGATCGAGCGCATCGGCTGGGCGCGCTTCTTCGAGAAGACGGGCCTGCCGTTCACCAAGTTCCACATCGACACGTGGCGTGGTGCGCGCAACAGCCTGAATGCCTCCAACCACATTCGCTTCTGATTGACGGAGAAGGTCGGTGAAATTCACGATTCTGGTAAACGAAGGGCCCTATCAGCACCAGGCATCGGATACCGCCTACCAGTTCACCAAGGCGGCGCTGGAGAAGGGGCACGAAATCTTTCGCGTCTTCTTCTACAACGATGGCGTCAATAACGCCACGCGCTTGGCGGTCCCTCCCCAGGACGATCGGAACATCACCCAGAACTGGACCGAGCTGGCCGAGAAGCATGGTCTCGATCTGGTCGTGTGCATCGCCGCGGCACAGCGCCGCGGCATTCTCGACGAGGACGAGATGAAGCGTCAGGGGAAGGATGCGCACAACCTGGCGCCTGGCTTCCGCATCTCCGGTCTGGGCCAGCTGATCGAGGGTGGTATCCAGTCGGATCGGGTGGTGGTGTTCGGTGACTGAGGGTTCGAACGATGTCTGATATCAAGAAGTTCCTGTATGTGAATCGCAAGGCGCCCTATGGCACCATCTATGCCCTCGAGTCGCTCGAGGTAGTGCTCATTGGCGCTGCCTTCGAGCAGGACGTCAGTCTGGCGTTCGTCGATGATGGGGTCTTTCAGCTGATGAAGGGGCAGGATACCACCGAAGTCGGCATGAAGAACTTTTCACCGACCTATTCCGCGCTTGGCGACTACGATGTGAACAAGATCTACGTCGAGAAGGAGTCCCTCGAGGCACGCGGCCTGACCGTCGATGACCTCATGGACCTCAAATACGAGGACGAGGACGACGACTGGGCGGAAAAGGATTCCATCCGCGTCGTGACGGCCGAGGAGATGAAGGCCATCATGGACGAGCAGGACGTGATCCTGAGTTTCTGAGGAGGAACCTGAGCGATGGCTATGTTGCATATCGTCAATAAGTCGCCGTTCGAGCGCAACGCCCTGGATGCCTGCTTGCGGCTGGCCAAGAGCGGCTCCAGTCTGTTGCTCATCGAAGACGCCGTCTACGCTGCCATGCAAGGCACGACCGTGTCCGACAAGGTCGCCGTGGCCATGAAGGACATGAAGGTCTATGTGCTCGGCGCCGATTTGAAGGCGCGGGGCGTGGGCGAGGAAAAGCTCATGGAAGGCATCGACGTGGTCGACTATGCAGGGTTCGTCGATCTGGTTGCGGAGCATGACAACAACCAGTCATGGCTCTGACCGGTCAACGAGTTTCTCATTAATTTCTGATTGATCTATCTGGAGATATTGAAATGCCGACGATCGAAGTAAACGGTAAGACCTACGAGGTGGACGAGGAAGGTTACCTGGCGGATCTGTCCCAGTGGGACGAGGACGTCGCCAAGGCCATGGCCGAAGCCGATGGTTGCGAGCTGACCGACAACCATTGGGAAGTGATCAACTTCCTGCGCGAGTATTACGACGAATATCAGATCGCGCCGGCGGTTCGCGTACTGACCAAGGCCATTGGCAAGAAGCTGGGCAAGGACAAGGGCAACAGCAAGTATCTGTACGAGTTGTTCCCGTATGGCCCGGCCAAGCAGGCGTGCAAGTACGCCGGCCTGCCCAAGCCGACCGGCTGCGTCTGAGCGACTCGCGCAAGGGTCCTCCGCTCCGGCAGCCATCGGGCTGCCGGAGCTCTACTACCTGACACGAGGGAGAACGAAAGTATGTCGTTCCTGACGATGTTTTTCGCGCTGCTGTTCTATATCGCGGCGTTCGTGCTGATCGTCGGCGTGGGGTACCGCATCGTTACCTACGCCAAGACGCCCGCTCCCTTGAAGATTCCCACCACGCCGGCACCCACCACGGTGGCCGGGGTGGTTGCGCGCATGGCGCGCGAAGTCACGTTGTTCGAAAGCCTGTTCAAGTCGAACAAGTGGATCTGGCTGTTCAGCTGGATGTTTCATTTCGGTCTGCTGCTGGTGCTGCTGCGCCATCTGCGTTATTTCACCGAGCCGGTCTGGACCTGGGTGGCGCTCATCCAGCCCTTCGGCAAGTATGCCTCCATCGCCATGGTGGCGGGGCTGCTCGGCCTGTGGGCGCGTCGCATCCTGGTGGACCGCGTGCGATATATCTCTGCGCCTTCGGATCACCTCATGCTGGCCCTGCTGCTGGGCATCGGCATCACCGGCTCGCTCATGACCTTCGTCGGCTCGGTGGACATCGTCTCGCTGAAGGCGTTCTTCCTGGGCCTGATGTACTTCGACTGGCAGCCCTTCCCGGCCCACCCGCTGCTCATCGCCCACCTGTTTCTGGTGGCGGTCCTGATGCTGATCTTCCCGTTCAGCAAGCTGCTGCATGCCCCGGGTGTGTTCTTCAGCCCGACGCGCAACCAGGTGGACAACCCGCGGGAAAAAAGGCACATCGTCGCGTGGGCCAAGCGCCTGGAACAGTGACCGGCGCCAGCCGCTGCATCCTCCCCTTCGGGTAACGAGGTAACTATCGTGGCCGATTTCGAGATCCCTGAGGTAAAAGAAGACATCGAGATCCCGCACATCCATCCTGGGGTGATGGAGAAGCCGGGTCCGTTTGTTGCCAAGCCTGAGCACCAGAAGCCACTCGGCTATCCGGGCGAGCTGCTGGACAACTGGCAGGAAGCGGCCATCGCCAAGATGGGCGACCTGCTCAAGAAGTACCGCTCGCTCAAGGTCTTCATGGATGCCTGCGTCAAGTGCGGCGCCTGCACGGACAAGTGCCACTACTATCTGGGCACCACCGATCCCAACAACATGCCAGTGGCGCGGCAGGATCTGTTCCGCAAGGTCTACCGCCGTTATTTCACCTTTGCCGGCAAGTATTTCCCCAGGCTGGTCGGCGCCGTCGATCTCACCGAGGAAGTGCTGGACGACTGGTACAACTATTTCCACCAGTGCTCCGAGTGTCGCCGCTGCTCCGTGTACTGCCCGTACGGCATCGACACCGCCGAAGTGACCATGGCCGCCCGGGAAGTCATGGCCAGTGTCGGCAAGGGGCAGAAGTACAGCAACGAGATCATCGGCAAGGTCTTCACCATCGGCAACAACCTCGGCCTGCCCGAGCCGGCCCTGCGCGACACGCTGGAGGGGCTGGAAGAGGAGGTCGAGGAGGACACAGGGGTCAAGGTGCGCTACCCGCTGGACGAGAAGGGGGCCGAGATCCTACTCATCACCCCCTCGGCGGACTTCTTCGCGGAGCCGCACATCGATGGCCTGATCGGCTACGGCAAGGTCTTCCACGAGGCCGGCGTGAGCTGGACGCTCAGTTCCAAGGCCAGTGAGGCGGCCAACTTCGGACTGTTCATCGGTTCCTACGAGAACATGCGGCGCATCGCCCTGCGTATCCGCGAGGCGGCGCTGGAGCTGGGGGTCAAGCGCATCATCTTCGGCGAGTGTGGCCACGCCTGGCGCGTCGCCTACAGCTTCCTGAACACCCTGGCCGGCCCGTGGGACTTCCTGGACCAGCGCTATCCCATCCCGCAGCACATCTGCGAGTTCACCTGGGATCTGCTCCAGAAGGGCAAGCTCAAGATCGACAAGTCGGCCAACGACGACATGGTGCTGACTTTCCACGACTCGTGTAACGTGGCCCGTGCCTCGCGCATGGGTGACAAACCGGGCGGCCAGTTCGAGATCCCGCGCAACGTGATCAAGGCGGTCTGCAACAACTACGTGGACATGGCGCCCGAAACCATTGGTGAGGGCACGTACTGCTGCGGTGGCGGCGGCGGTCTGCTCACCGACGATCTCATGGAGGTGCGCGTGAAGGGCGCCCTGCCGCGCATCACGGCGCTCAAGGACGTGGTGGAGCACAACGGAGTGACCCACATGGCCGCCATCTGCGCCATCTGCAAGAGCCAGTTCACCAAGGTCATTCCTTATTACGGTTTTGGCATGGACCAGATCGTCAGCGTGCACCAGCTGGTCAGCAACGCGATCGTCCTCACCGGCCAGACCGAGTAAGGGCCTGGATAGACATTTTTATCAACGATTTTTCAGACAGGGGAACAAATCATGGCGACTTCCCAACAAGAGATGAAGAAACTGACGTTCCGGCGTTTCCGTGACGGCGAGCATGACTGGGGTTCGTTTGCCGAGAAGATCTTCGTGCAGGATAGCTCGCACAAGTGTCCCACCTACGTGCATCGCACACCCCCCTGTCAGGGCAGCTGTCCGGCGGGCGAGGACATCCGCGGCTGGCTGGATATCGTGCGTGGTATCGAGAAGCCGCCCGCAGACGTTTCCTGGCAGGAGTACGCCTTCCGTCGCGCCACCGACGCCAACCCGTTCCCCGCCGTGATGGGCCGCGTCTGCCCGGCACCCTGCGAGGACGGTTGCAACCGCAACCAGGTCGAGGATCACGTTGGCATCAACTCGGTGGAGCAGTTCATCGGCGACTACGCCTTCGAGCACAAGTTCGGCTTCGAGAAACCCGCCGTCGAGACCGGCAAGAAGGTGGCCATCGTCGGCGGTGGTCCGGCCGGCCTGTCTGCTGCCTACCATCTGCGTCGCCGCGGCCACTCCGTGACCATTTTCGACGATCACGAGGAGCTGGGTGGCATGATGATGTACGGCATTCCCGGGTACCGGACGCCGCGTGACATCCTCAACAACGAGATCAAGCGCATCCTCGACATGGGCGTCGAGACGCGCATGAAGACCCGCATCGGCAAGGACATCACCGTCGAGCAGCTGGAGAAGGACTACGACGCCATCATCTGGGCCGTGGGCGCCAAGCAGGGTAAACCGCTGCCGGTGCCGGGCGCCGATGCCCCCAACGTGCTCACCGGTGTGGCCTTTCTGGAGGCGTTCAACGACGGTCGTCTGAAGGTGGTATCCGAGAAGGTGGTCGTCGTCGGTGGCGGTGATACCTCCATTGACGTGGCCTCCGTTGCCCGCCGTCTCGGTCACATCACCAACATCGCCGAGAAGGACCGCCCGGAGAATGTGGTACTGGGCCACACCGCCCACGACGTGGCCTCGTCCGCGGTGCGTCGCGGCGCCCAGGTGACCCTGACCTCGCTGTTCCCGGTGGAGCAGATGACCGCCGCCGAGCACGAGGTGCGCGACGCTATCAACGAGGGTGTGGACATCAAGGGCGGCATCATGCCCTTGGAGGTGGTGGTCGGCGAGGACGGTCGTGCTACCGGCCTCAAGGTGTGCGAGTGCAAGATGGAGGGCAACCGGCCCATTCCCATCGAGGGTACCGAGTTCGTCATCGAGGCTGACCTGATCGTGTCCGCCATCGGCCAGAAGGGCGACCTGACCGGCTTCGAGGAGCTGGGCAACGAGTACGGGTTCATGGACGTGGACCAGCACTACCAGCTCAAGGGCCGTCCCGGCCACTTCGCTGCGGGCGACATCGTGCGTCCGCATCTGCTGACCACGGCCATCGGTCAGGCCTCCATCGCCGTGGAGAGCGTGGACCACTATCTCAAGCACGAGGAATTCGGCAAGCGGCCCAAGGTGGACAAGCACCACTTCGACCTGCTGGCCAAGCTGCGCGAGGCCGGTCTGGAGCCGGAGCACTACAACCACCAGGAAACGCGCGGCACCAGCCAGGCCAGGTTCGCCGTGCACAACTACGAGGACCGCTCCGAGCACGAGATCATTCCGGCCGACAAGCTGTTCCTGGGCCACTTCCAGTACGAGCCGCGCCACAAGCGGCAGGAGATCATGGTCAGTGCCGACGAGGTGATCGGCCATTTCGAGGAGCGCATGCGTGGGCTGTCCCAGGAAGAGGCGCAGGCCGAGGCCAACCGCTGCATGAGCTGCGGCATGTGCTTCGAGTGCGACAACTGCGTTGTGTTCTGCCCGCAGGACGCGGTCTATCGTGTGCCCAAGAGCGAGCGCACGCTGGGGCGTTATGTGGCCACCGATTACAAGCGCTGCATCGGCTGCCACATCTGCGCCGATGTGTGCCCGACGGGCTACATCGACATGGCCATGGGTGAATAAGGCGGGCGCGTGACCGTGCCGGGAGTCGGGATATGAAACCGAAGGTATCTGCACTGCTGTTGCTGGTGATGGGTGTGGTGATCTCCACCACGCTCATGGCCGGCGCGCCGTTGCCGGAGATTCCCAAGGGCAAGGGGGAAAAGTGCGTGGAGCCTACTGAAGTGATGCGGAAGAGCCACATGAACTTCATCCTGCATCAGCGGGACGAGACCATGCATTTTGGCATCCGTACCAAGAAGTACAGCCTCAAGGAATGCATCAGCTGCCACGTGCAGCCGGACGAAAACGGCAAGTACCCCGATATCCACTCCCGGAAGCATTTCTGCAACAGCTGCCACAGCTATGCGGCGGTGTCCATCGACTGCTTCCAGTGCCATGCCACGCATCCGTGAGCCGGCATGGCAAGAGACGGAATCAGCGGCGCTAACCTTTTCTGAAGGGCGGATCATCTCATGACGACTCAATCGGACGTAGACACTTCGCGACGGCGCTTTGTCAAGGGGGCGGCCATCGGCCTGGCCCTGGCACCCGGTGTGGTGATGTTCGACCTGGCGCGGGCCAAGAAACCCGATGAGGCCGTCACTTCCGCAGTGCGCTGGGGACTGCTGATCAACGCCAACAAGTGCGCCGACTGCAATGCCTGCGTGAAGGCATGCAACGAGGAGCATGGTCTGGTGGGCCATGGCCGGCCGCAGACCGACCCGCAGTGGATCCGCAAGGTCACCGCCAGGGACAGGCAGACCGGCCAGGTCATGTCGCTGCCGGTCATGTGCCAGCACTGCGAGACCCCGCCCTGTGAGGACGTCTGCCCCACGGGCGCCTCGTTCAGGCGGGCCGATGGCATCGTGCTGGTGGACAAGCACATCTGCATCGGCTGTCGCTACTGCATGATGGCCTGTCCCTACAAGGCGCGCTCCTTCGTGCACGAGGTGCTCACCAAGCAGAAGCCGTATTCGCCGCGCGGCAAGGGTACGGTCGAGGCTTGCAACCTGTGCGTGCATCGCGTCGATGCCGGGGAGCTGCCCGCCTGCGTCACGGCCTGCAACCGGGACGGCAACAAGGCGATGGTGTTCGGCGACCTCAAGGACCCGGACAGTGAGATCTCGCAGCAGCTGACCCGCTTTGGGGGCAAGCAGATCCGCGCCGATCTGGGGCTGAACACCGGCGTCCGCTATCGGGGCATCTGAGGCCGCCAGCGTAGTGGGGCACGGCAACAACCAAGCTGAGAGTACAGATCATGGCAGAAGCGAAGACGAGATTCCGGCAGTTCAAGGAGGCCTCCCTGAGCTACTGGCTGGTGCTGGGCGGGCTTGGCCTGGTTGCATTGGCCGGCGTGCTGGCCGCGCACCACATGGAGAGCGAGGGGCACTGGATCACCGGCATGACCAATCAGATCGTGTGGGGCACGCCCCACGTCTTTGCGGTGTTCCTCATCGTGGCCGCATCCGGCGCGCTGAACGTGGCCTCCATCGCCTCGGTGTTCGGCAAGAAGATGTACAAGCCGCTCTCGCGCCTGTCAGGGCTGGTGGCCATCGCCCTGCTGGCGGGCGGTCTGATGATTCTGGTGCTCGACCTGGGGCGGCCCGACCGGCTCATCGTGGCCATGACCTATTACAACTTCAAGTCGATCTTTGCCTGGAACATCATCCTCTACAACGGGTTCTTCCTCATCGTGGGCGTGTACCTGTGGATGATGATGGAGCGCAAGATGAACCGCTTCTCGAAACCGGCCGGCTTCGTCGCCTTCATCTGGCGCCTGATCCTCACCACCGGCACCGGTTCCATCTTCGGCTTCCTGGTTGCCCGCCAGGCCTATGACTCGGCCGTGATGGCGCCCATGTTCGTTGCCATGTCCTTCTCCTTCGGGCTGGCCATCTTTCTGCTCATCACCATGGCCCTGTACGCCTGGAGCGGGCGTGAGCTGGGCGATGCGGTGCTGCGCCGGCTGAAGAACCTGCTGGGCGTGTTCATCGCCGCGGTGCTGTATTTCGTGATCGTCTTTCACATCACCGACCTGTATGCCACCGAGCATCACGGCTGGGAGGCGTTCGTGCTGACCGGGGCCAAGGGGGGGGGACTGTATGCCACGCTGTTCTGGCTGGTGCAGATCGGCCTCGGCTCCCTGCTGCCACTGGCGCTCCTGTACGCGCCCAACATCGGCAACCGTCGCTGGGCCATCGTGTTGGCCTCCCTGCTGGTCATCGTGGGCGGCCTGGCACAGATGTACGTGCTGATCATCGGCGGGCAGGCCTATCCGCTGGTGCTGTTTCCCGGCATGGAGGTATCTAGCACTTTCCACGACGGCGTGGTCAACCCGTACACGCCCAGCGTGTGGGAGGTGATGCTGGGGGTGGGTGGTGTGGCTGTCATGCTGCTCATCACCATCGTGGGAGTACGGGTGCTGTCCTTCCTGCCGGAGTCGCTGGCCGATGCCGTGGTCGATCCCCATTACCACCCGGAGAAGGCAACGGCCTGAACGCGCGCAATGACTGACAGGGGCGGGCCAATGCGGGGTGTCTCGCATCGGCCCGTTTTGCGTGGGGAAGCGTTGTCTGGCGGAAGGCTTTTCGCTAGCGTTCGCCCAGACCCCACCTGCCTGGTCGCCATCCGCCGCTTGCCGTGACTACCGCCGCCTTTCTCGTCTCCGCCGCCCACAAGTCGTCCGGCAAGACCACCGTGTCGCTGGGGCTGGCGCGTGCCCTGCGGCACCGGGGGGAGGGGGTGCATGCCTTCAAGAAAGGGCCGGACTACATCGACCCCATCTGGCTCGCGCGGGCCACTGGCCGGCCCTGCTATAACCTGGACTTTTTCACCTCCATGCCCGAAGAGATCCGCGCCACCTTCCGGCGCGGCAGCGCCGGCGCGGGCGTGGCCCTGGTGGAGGGCAACAAGGGCCTGTTCGACGGCATGGACCTGCACGGCAGCGACTCCAATGCTGCCCTGGCCCGTCTGCTGGGCCTGCCGGTGGTGCTGGTGGTGGATGCGCAGGGCATCACGCGTGGCGTCGCACCGCTGCTGCTCGGTTACCGGCAGTTCGATCCCGCACTGCGCTTTGCCGGTGTGATCCTCAACAAGGTGGCCGGCCCGCGCCACGAGGCCAAGCTCATCGAGTCCATCGAGCACCACACCGACCTCCGCGTGCTGGGCGCCGTGCGCCGTTTCGACGGGGCGCGCATCGTCGAGGCACACTTGGGCCTGGTGCCGGCCAACGAGGACGAGCGCGCCGAGGAGAAGATCGAACGCCTGGCCGGCCTCATCGCCGAGCAGGTGGACCTCGACGCCCTGTTGGCGGTCACGCAAGCACCGGCGCGCCCCGCCGCCACCATGGATTCCCCGATCACGGACATCGGGCGGGGCCTGCGCATCGGCATCGCACGCGACGCCGCCTTCGGCTTCTATTACGCGGACGACCTGGACGCCTTCGCCGCGGCCGGGGCCGAGCTGGTGTTCTTCGACACCCTGGCCGACCAGGGCCTGCCGCCGGTGGACGCCCTGTTCATCGGCGGTGGGTTTCCGGAGCGGCACTTGGCGGCGCTGGCCGGCAATGCCGCGCTGCGCGGCGCGATCCGTGAGGTCATTGAGGCCGGCACGCCCTGCTACGCCGAATGTGGCGGCCTCATGTACCTCAGCGAGGCCATCGAGTGGCGCGGGGCGAGCCATCCGATGGTGGGCATCATCCCGGCGCGCGCCGTGATGCACGAGCGGCCGCAAGGGCGGGGCTATGTGCAGCTCGAGGAGCTGCCCGAGGCCCCCTGGCCCCGGGCGGAGGGGATGCCCGCCCCGCGCCATCTGCGCGCCCACGAGTTCCACTACTCCCGCCTGGAGGGCCTGCCGGCCGACGCCCGGTTTGCCTACCGCGTGCGGCGCGGTGCGGGCATTGGCGGCGGCCGCGACGGCTACCTGCACCACAACCTGCTGGCCAATTACGCCCATCTGCGCCACACCGCCGACCACCCCTGGGTGCACCGCTTCCTGGCCTTCGTGCGCCAGGTGCGCGATCGCCACTGAGGGCATCATTTCTCCATCCCGGTCATGGGGGTTGGCGGGGCGGCCGGGTACGTGTGGTAATATCAAGAAAATCTAATGCCCGCATCAGCGCGGATTATTGTTTGTCTCTTACAGAAACGGAACGCGCAAGGCAATGATCAAGGTTTCTCCCCGGGCTGTGCAACAGATCAAGGAATCCGCCCGCCAGGGCAACGCTCTTGGCATGGCGCTGCGCGTGGCCGTGCAGAAGAAGCCCGACGGCGGCTTTCACTACGCCATGGGCTTCGACGATGTGAAGGCGCAGGGCGATGTGGTGATCGAGGTGGATGGCGTCCAGGTAGTCTTCGACGAGCAGCAAAAGCCCCTGCTGGAAGGCATGACCATCGATTTCGTCGAGCTGGAGCCCGGTCAGCACAACTTCATCTTCCTCAATCCCAACGAGCCGGGCTACGTGCCGCCCAGGGAAGACTAGGCGGCCCGACGCGACCGGCCACCCCGCCCGCCGTGAAAGACACCTGCCTGCCCACGCCCCCGTCCGGTGACGACCATCGCCCGGACGCCGCCGAGCCGCTGCCCGGTGGCCGCTGCATCTCCATGCTGGAGGTGCTGTACGACGTGGCCGCCAGCACCAGCAACACCCGCGACGTGAGCGAGGTGCTCATGCGCTTCTTGCACACCCTGGTAGAGATCGTGCATGGCAGGGCCGGCGCCGTGCGTCTGCGCGATGAGCGGGGCGAGCTGCACCTGGTGGCCAGCGTGGGCATGGACGACGATCTGGTGGAGGCCGAGCGCATCCTGCCGGCCAAGACCTGTATCTGCGGCAAGACCGATATCGACAACCGGGTGGTGTTCCAGAGCAGCCTGCGCGCCTGCGACCAGCGCGTGGGCAAGGCCTTCTTCGGCGACGGCGAGCGCATCGCCATGGTGGTGGTGCCGTTGCTGCACCAGGGGCGCAACCTGGGTGTGTACAACCTGTACGTGGAGCGTGACCAGCTGGACAGCTACCGCCAGTACGAGGAGCTGTTCACCTGCATCGGCCGTTATCTGGGCATGGCCATCGAGAAGGCCCGCCTGGACGAGGAGAGCGCCCGCCTGTCCCTCATGGAGGAGCGCACCCGCCTAGCCAACGAGCTGCACGACTCCCTGGCGCAGACCCTGGCCTCCGTGCGCTTCCAGGTGCGCGTCATGGACGAGAACCTGCACCGCGGTGACGAGGCCTCCTTGTGGGGGTCGCTGGAGCGCATCGAAAACAGCCTGGACGAGGCCAACGCCGAGCTGCGTGAGCTCATCGCCCACTTCCGCGCCCCCTACGACCAGCAAGGCGTCATCGCCGGGGTGGAGCGTGTGGTGGGCCGCTTCCAGCGCCGCAGCGGCATCCCCTGCTTCCTGCACAAGGACTGGCCCAGGCGCCGCCTGCCGGCCGAATACGAGTTGCAGATCGTGCGCATCGTGCAGGAGGCGCTGGCCAACATCCGCAAGCACGCCGACGCCAAGACCGTGCGCATCCTGCTGCGCGGCGACGACGAGGGCCACTATCGCGTGCTCATCGAGGATGACGGGGTGGGCCTGCCGGAGCGGCTGCAGCGCAACGGCCATGCCGGGGAGCACATCGGCCTGTCCATCATGAAGGACCGCGCGCGCCGTATCGGCGGCGAGCTGACCATCGACAGCGAGCCAGGCGAGGGCACGCGGGTGGTGTTGGAATTCCGCCTGCCCGAAGCGCTGCGCATGACCCTCGACAGCCCCAAGGCGTCGGCATCATGAAACGGCCCGATCTGCGCGTCCTCATCATCGACGACCACACCCTGTTCCGCGAGGGGCTGCAGGGCCTGCTCGAACACCGCGGCATCCAGGTGGTGGCCTCCATCGGCGATGGCGTGGAGGGCATCCAGGCGGCCGAGCGGCTGCAGCCGGACGTGGTGCTGCTGGACATGCGCATGCCGGACCTGGACGGCCTCATGGTGTTGCGCCGGCTGCGGCAGAAGCGTCTCAAGATGCCCACCGTCATCCTCACCACCAGCAGCAACGAGAAGGATCTGGTGGAGGCCCTGCGCGCCGGCGCCCAGGGCTACCTGCTCAAGGACATGGAGCCGGACGAGCTGGTGGTGGCCCTGTTCGACATCGTGGCCGGCAAGACCGTGGTGGCCCCCACGCTCACCCCGGTGCTGGCCAAAGTGGTACAGGGCGAGACCGTCGAGCCCCCCAAGACCAAGCCCATCGAAACCCTCACCCCGCGCGAGACCGAGATCCTCGGCCTGCTGGCCGAGGGCCTCAGCAACAAGCTCATCGCCCGCCACCTGGGCATCTCCGATGGCACCGTCAAGCTGCATGTCAAGGCCATCCTGCGCAAGCTGGAGGTGCACTCGCGCGTGGAGGCTGCCGTCATGGCCGTGGAGCACGGCTTCCGCTCCGGCCACGGCATGTCCGGCGGCGGCGAGTGAGTGCCCCGTCAACCCGATTCCCGCCGAGCACAGCAAGGAGACCCATGAAGCGCTACACTGATCTGGTCAACGAACAGGCCCAGGCCATCGAGGAGATCTTCCCCTGGGATCTGGAGGAAAAGCTCAAGGGCGAGGAAAAGCCCCTCGTCCTGGACGTGCGCGAGCCGCACGAGTACAACGCCATGCACATCGAGGGTTCGCTCAATGTGCCGCGTGGCATCCTGGAGTCGGCCTGCGAGTGGGACTACGAGGAGACGGTGCCCGAGCTGGTGCAGGCGCGCCAGCGCGAGGTGGTGGTGGTGTGCCGCTCCGGCAACCGCAGCGTGCTGGCCGCCTATACCCTCAAGCTGCTGGGCTATGAGAGGCCCATCTCCCTCAAGACCGGTCTGCGCGGCTGGAACGACTACGAGCTGCCCCTGATGGACCGCCAGTGCCGGCCCGTGGACATCGAGGTGGCCGACGAGTACTTCGCCAACCAAGTGCGCGAGGACCAGCTCGACCCGGCGCGCCGCAAGGGCTGAGCCGCCGGCGCCGCGCCGTCACACGTAGCGCTTGCGGTCCTTGCGCCGCCCGGTGCGGCCCGCCTTCTGCACGATCACCCCGTGGATGTTCTGCAGCCCGGCGATCTCCTG
>JALVPS010000202.1 GCA_027031685.1 Gammaproteobacteria bacterium
GTGCGTGTCCGCGCTCATGGGCAGCCTTTATACTGTGCCGATGACGGCAGGTCCGGAAAAGCTCGTACTATATCGGAGAATCCGCCCCGGGCAAATCGAGGCCGACGCACTGGCCGCTGCCATCGCCCGCCTGCCGGCGCCGCTGCAGGAACGCCTGGCGCGCAGGCGGGATCCCTTCGATCGCCTGCGCTCCCTCGCCGGCCTGGCGTTGCTGGCCGAGGGCATGGCCGCACTCGGCCGGCACGACTTCACCCTGCAGCGCCTCACCTTCAGCCCCCACGGCAAGCCCGACTGGCCCGGCCCGATCCGCTTCAGCATCAGCCACGCCAACGAACTGGTCGCCTGCGCCTTCGACACCGAACCGGTGGGTCTGGACGTGGAATGGCGCCGGCCGCTGCCGCGCATCCCCGAAACCGGCCTCACCCCGGCGGAGCGCGAAGCCATCGCCGAATCACCGGAACGCTTCTTCGACTTCTGGACGGCGCGGGAAGCGGTGCTCAAGGCCGCCGGCGATGCCGGCATCACCCGCCTGACGGAAGTGCAGCTCATGGACGACACGGCCGAATACGCCGACACCCGCTGGCACCTGTTCCGGGCCGAACCGCTGTCCGGCTATATCCTGTGCCTGGCCGGTTCCGATCCGCGCCCGCCGGTGCTGCGCGAGGCGGCTGGTATAATGCCCGGATCATGAACGATTCCACGCCCGCGCCCGAGGCGCCCCGCCGCCCGCTCAAACGCCGCCTCGGCAACGCCATCGCCGTCCCGCTCATCAAGCTG
Organism: Gammaproteobacteria bacterium; assembly: GCA_027031685.1. Lineage (GTDB taxonomy): Bacteria > Pseudomonadota > Gammaproteobacteria > UWMA-0217 > UWMA-0217 > JALVPS01. The sequence goes on from JALVPS010000202.1 coordinate 778, forward strand.
ATCCTGCACCTGTTGTGGAAGACCTGCCGGGTCACGGTGTACGGCGACGAGCACGTGCGCCGCCTGATGGCCGACGATCAACCCTTCATTCCCGTCTACTGGCACCAGCAGCACGTCTTCTGCGCCTGGTACCTGCTGCAGAAGCAGCGGGAAGGCCTGAAACTGGGATTCCTGATCAGCCCCTCCAAGGACGGCGACGCGGCCGCCCGCATCATGTCCGATCTGGGCGCGCGGGTGATCCGTGGCTCCTCCAACCGCACCGGCGCCCGCGCCATCCGGGATCTCTACCAGGTGATGGCAAGGGAAAAGATCTCGCCGGTCAACACCGCCGACGGGCCCACCGGCCCGGCCTTCGCCTTCAAGCCCGGCGCGGTGATGCTGGCCCAGCTCACCGGCTATCCGGTACTGCCCATGGCCTATGCCGCGGATCGGGCCTGGGAACTGGGCTCCTGGGATCGCTTCCGCATTCCCAAACCCTTCAGCCGCATCGCCGTGGTGGTCGGCGAGCCACGGCACGTGGATCGCAAGACCGCGATGACCGATCAGGAACCCATCGCCCGGGAACTGGAAGCGGCCCTGAACCGCCTCGGCGAGGAAGCGGCCGGTCATGTGCAAAGGAAGTCCGCGCCGTGAGCGAGGAAACGAAGAAGAACGCCCCGAAGGTCCATCAGGGTGCCGACAATACCGCGCCCTACCCGGTGAGCCGGCTGGCGCCCGCCTTCGAACTGGTGGATCTGGCGCAGGCGATCAGCGCCGCCGACGCGAGCCTGGCCAGCCACGCCACCGGCAAGCTCAAGGTGATCGCCGAACAGATCCAGCAGCTCCAGGACGCCGCCCGCCAGATCCTCGAAGAGACCCGCCGCAGCCAGGAACTGCACCGCGCCGCCTGCAACTTCCGCCGCCAGCCGGGCCATGTCTATCACCTCT
>JALVPS010000203.1 GCA_027031685.1 Gammaproteobacteria bacterium
GAGCTGAGCTTCGCCGACATCTTCGCCCAACGTGGCGGCTTCGACCTGGTGCTGGGCAACCCGCCCTGGATCAAGGTGGAGTGGCAGGAGAGCGGCGTGCTGGGCGATTACAATCCCCTGTTCAGCCTGCGCAAGTTCAGCGCCAAGCAACTGGCCGACGCCCGCGCCGAGGCCTTCGAGCGCTACCCCGGCCTGCGGGATGCCTGGTTCGCCGAATACGAACAGCAGGAGGCGACCCAGAACTTCCTCAACGCCACCCAGAACTACCCCCTGCTCAAGGGGGTGCAGACCAACCTCTACAAATGCTTCCTGCCGCGGGCCTGGATGATTGGCAACGAGCGGGGGGTGAGTGGCTTCCTGCACCCGGAGGGGATCTACGACGACCCCAAGGGTGGGCGCTTTCGGGCGGCGGTGTATCCGCGGTTGCGCAGGCATTTCTTATTCCAGAACCAATTCAAGCTGTTCTCGGAAATCGATAACCAGAACTACTACAGCATCAATATCTATTCGCAGCAGGTAGGTGAAATCCACTTTGACAATATCGCCAATCTTTACACGCCAGCCACCATCGACGCCTGCTACCGCCACGACGGCCAGGGTCCGGTGCCGGGCATCAAAAACGACCAGGACAAGTGGAACACCGCGGGCCACCGCAGCCGCATCATTCCGGTGGACGAGGGGGCCCTGGCCACCTTCGCCCGCCTCTATGACGAGCCGGGCACGCCGCCGGAGCAGGCCCGCCTGCCGGCCCTGCACAGCCGCGAGCTGCTCTCGGTGCTGGAGAAGTTCGCCGCCCAGCCGCGCCGCCTGGGCGACCTGCAGGGCGAGTATTTCTCGACGGTGATGTTCGACGAGACCTATGCTCAGCGGGACGGCACCATCCGCCGCGAGACCCGCTTCCCGGCCTCAACCGAGGAGTGGGTGCTCTCCGGCCCCCACTTCTTCGTCGGCACGCCCTTTTTCAAGACCCCGCGCGCGGTCTGCGACACCAACCGCGCCTACGACATCCTCGACCTGGAGACCCTGCCCGACGACTACCTACCGCGCACCAACTACGTCCCCGCCTGCCCGCCGGACCAATACCGCGCCCGCACGCCCCGGGTGCCCTGGGGGGAGAAGCGGCGGGTGACGGCGTTTTATCGGCATGTGAACAGGGAGATGATCGGGCCATCGGCGGAGCGGACACTTATCACCGAGATTGCTCCGCCGGGGGTGGCTCACATCAATACCTGCCTCGGAACGATTTTTCGACGGATGGAGGACCTGCTGGACTACCATGCGATGACACTCTCTGTGCCCGTGGATTATCGGGTCAAGAGCACAGGGATGGGGCACGCCAATACGACACTCATTAACCAGTTGCCGTTGCCGCAAGGCGAGGACTTGGTTCTTGGCCTTCGTTTGAGGGCGCTGGTGCTCAACTGCCTCACCACCCACTACACCGACCTCTGGCAATCCTGCTACCGCCCCGAATTCAACCGGCAACGCTGGAGCAAGGACGATCCGCGCCTGCCCAATGCCTTCTTCGAAAACCTCACGCCGAACTGGCAGCGCCACTGCGCCCTGCGCACCGACTACGCCCGCCGCCAGGCCCTGGTGGAGATCGACGTGCTGGCGGCCCTGGCCCTGGGGCTGACGCTGGACGAGCTGCTGACCATCTACCGGGTGCAGTTCCCGGTGATGCGCCAGTACGAGGCCGACACC
>JALVPS010000204.1 GCA_027031685.1 Gammaproteobacteria bacterium
CCGTGCGCAGCGGCCAGGCCGAGCCGTTGCCGGACGAGCAGGGCCGGATCCTGCTGCCCTCGGTGGTCCACTACCGCCCCGACGGGCCGCCGGAAGTGGGCTATGCCGCACTGGAAGCGGCCACCACCGATCCCCTGAATACCATCGCCTCGGTCAAGCGTTTCATGGGCCGCGGACTCGAGGACGTGAAAGCCCTCGGCTCGCGCCTGCCCTACGAATTCGTCGAGACCGAATCAGCCGTGCCCCGTTTCCACACCGCCGGCGGCGACGTCAGCCCGGTGGAGGTCTCGGCCGAGATCCTCAAGGCCCTGCGCCAGCGCGCCGAGGCCAGCCTCGGCGGCGAACTGACCGGCGTGGTAATCACCGTGCCGGCCTACTTCGACGACGCCCAGCGCCAGGCCACCAAGGACGCCGCCCGCCTCGCCGGCCTCAACGTGCTGCGCCTGCTCAACGAGCCGACCGCGGCGGCCGTGGCCTACGGCCTCGACAAGTCGGCGGAGGGCGTCATCGCCGTCTACGATCTCGGCGGCGGCACCTTCGACATCTCCATCCTGCGCCTCAACCAGGGCGTGTTCGAGGTCATGGCCACCGCCGGCGACAGCGCCCTCGGCGGCGACGACTTCGATCGCGTGATTGCCGAATGGATCATGGAACAGGCCGGCATCGCCGACGATGCCGGCCATCACCAGCTGCGCCGCCTGATGCGCGACGCCCGGGCCGCCAAGGAGGCTCTGACCGAGCGGGAAGCCGTGGATCTGAAGGTGGAACTGGAGGACGGCAGCCACTGGGAAGGCCGTCTGGATCGCGCAACCCTGAACCGGCTGGTGGACCCGCTCATCCAGAAGACCCTCGCGCCCAGCCGCCGCGCCCTGCGCGATGCCGGCGTCAGCCCGGAGGAGATCACTGCCGTGGTCATGGTCGGCGGCTCCACCCGCGTGCCGCGCGTGCGCGAGCGGGTGGGCGAGTTCTTCGGCCAGGAACCGCTGGTGGACATCAATCCCGATACCGTGGTGGCCGTGGGTGCCGCCATCCAGGCCGACATCCTGGTGGGCAACAAGCCCGACGAGGACATGCTGCTGCTGGACGTCATCCCGCTGTCCCTCGGGCTCGAGACCATGGGCGGCCTGGTGGAGAAGATCATTCCCCGCAACACCACCATCCCCGTGGCCCGCGCCCAGGACTTCACCACCTTCAAGGATGGCCAGACCGCCATGACCATCCATGTTGTGCAGGGCGAGCGCGAACTGGTCAGCGACAACCGCTCCCTGGGGCGCTTCACCCTGCGCGGCATCCCGCCCATGGTAGCCGGCGCCGCCCGCATCCGCGTCACCTTCCAGGTGGACGCCGACGGCCTGCTGTCGGTAACCGCCCGCGAGGAGACCACGGGCGTGCAGGCCGGCATCGAGATCAAGCCTTCCTACGGCCTCACCGATGCCGAAATCGAAACCATGCTGCGCGCTTCCATCGAGCACGCCGAGGACGACGTGGCCGCCCGCAAGCTGCTGGAGCAGCGGGTGGAAGCCGATCGGGTGCTCGAGGCCCTGGCCGTGGCCCTGGTCCAGGATCGGGAGCTGCTCACCGAGGAAGAGCGCCAGCGCATCGACAAGGCCGCCGCCCGGCTGCAGGCCGCCCGCGAGGGCACCGATCACCTGGCCATCAAGCAGGCCCTGGCCGATCTGGACGCAGCCGCCGCCGGTT
>JALVPS010000205.1 GCA_027031685.1 Gammaproteobacteria bacterium
TGCGCGGGGAGGCGTGCCGCCGGGCCGAGGCCCTGGGCGACGACGGGCCGTCCCTGCTGGTACTGCGCTGCGCCACGCCCGCCGAGGCCCGCTCGGTGGCCGCCGAGGTGGCCGCCTGCCTCGGCGCCGAGCCACTCTTCATCGACGAGGGGGCGGACCTCGCCGGCCTCGGCCCAGCCTGCCGGGTGGCCGGCCTGCTACCGGTGTTCGAGCACCTCGCCGGCGGCGCAAAGACCGTGGAGGCGCCCGCCCTGCGCGGCCACCGCGGATCCTGCCTGCTGCTCACCGGGCCGGACGCCCAGGTGGGCGGCGAGGAGGGCAGCGCCCTGCACTGGAGCCTCAGGCCGCCCTCGCGGGAGGAGCGCCGCCAGCTCTGGCGGACGCAGCTCGGCGACGCGGCGCTGTCCGATGAGCTGGCCGACGGCCACATCCACTCCGCCGGACGCATCGCCGAACTGGCCCGCCTGGCCCGGCGCGAGGCCGGCCTGCGCGGCGAGGCGCGGCCAAACCTGCAGGACCTGCGCCGCGCCGCCTGGCAGGGCGAGGGCAGCCAGCTCGGCAGCCTGGCCCAGCCACTGGCCACGGAGATCCCCGACGAGGCCCTGGTGCTCGCCCCGCCACTGGCCGAAGAACTGCGGCAACTGCTGGCCCGCTGCCGCCTGCGCGAGGGCCTGGACCGCAGCCTGGGCGTGACCATCCGCGCCCGCTACCAGAGCGGCGTGCGTTGCCTGCTGGTGGGCCCTTCCGGCACCGGCAAGACCCTGGCCGCCGGCTGGCTGGCCTCGCGCCTCGGCCTGCCCCTGTACCGGGTGGACCTGGCCTCGGTGGTCAGCAAGTACATCGGCGAAACGGAGAAGAACCTCGCCGAGCTGCTGGCCCGCGCCGAGCACAGCGAGATCGTGCTGCTCTTCGACGAGGCCGACTCCCTGTTCGGCAAGCGCACCGACATCAAGGATTCCAACGACCGCTTCGCCAACTCGCAGACCAACTACCTGCTGCAGCGCATCGAGTCCTACCGCGGCATCGTCCTGCTCACCAGCAACAGCCGCGAGCGCTTCGACAGCGCCTTCACCCGCCGCCTGGACCGCATCGTGGAATTCCCCCTGCCGGGGCCGCAGGAACGCCGCGCCCTGTGGCAGGCCCACCTGGGCGAGGGCCACGACCTGGACCTGGCCCAGATCAACCAGCTCGCCGCCGCCTGCGACCTCGCCGGCGGCCACATCCGCAACGCCGTGCTGGGCGCCGCCGTGGCCGCCGCCAGCGAGGGGCGGCGCATCGCCCTGGCCGACGTGCTGTGGGGCCTCGCCGACGAGTACCGCAAGCTGGGGCGGCAGTTTCCCGCGCAGTTGCGACGCGCGGCGGGGGGCTGAGCTGAGGCCATGGCCACCACCGCCGCCAGCCAGCAGGACGCCAGCGCCGCCAGCACCGCCTCGAGCCCGAGCCCGGCGCCCTCCGCCAACGCCCGGGGCGCCCCCGCCGGCATGCCCGCCTACCTGAACGGCGAGGCCGCCCAGGCCGATACGGCGCCGCAGGAAGTCGAACTCAAGGGCGCAACGCAGCTCGACGAGGCCATGCCGGAGGCCAATGCGAGCTGGCTGGACGCGCAGAGGCACAAGCGCGGCAAGGTGCGCCTGCGCTACGGCGGCCTGGCGCGCGGCGTCGCCACCGTGCGCCGGGAGGGCAAGCACTATCGCAT
>JALVPS010000206.1 GCA_027031685.1 Gammaproteobacteria bacterium
GTGCTGCTGCAGCACGGCGCGCGTGGCGTACTGGTGGACACCGGCCACGCCGGCCAGGCGCCCCGCGTGCTGCGCGCCATCGAGGCCGCCGGTGTGCGCCGCCTGGACATGCTGATCCTCAGCCATCTGCACCCCGACCACGCCAGCGGCTACTTCCGTCTGCGCGAGGCCTGGCCGCAGACCCCCGTGTTCGACAGCGGCCACCCGCTGCCGCGGGACGTCTCGCCGGACATGGTGCGCTGGGTGAACGAGGCCCTGGCCGCCGATCCCCTGCGCCGCCGCCTGCGCGCCGGCGACGTGCTGCCCTGGGGCGATGCGCGCATCGAGGTGCTGTGGCCCGCCGGCTTCGGCGGCAACGACCTCAACCGCCACTCGCTGGTGCTGCGCCTCCGCCACGGCCGGCGCCGCGCCCTGCTCATGGGCGACGCCGGCAAGGTGGTGGAGAGGGCACTGCAGGAACGAGGGGAAGAGCTGGCCGCGGATGTGCTGGTGATCGGTCATCACGCGGCCGGTGATGCCGGCGGTGCCGCCTTCCTCGCCGCCGTGCGGCCGGCCTTCGGCCTGGTCTCCGTGAACCGCGACAACCTGCGCGGCTATCCGCACCCCGATACCCTGCGGCGTCTGCGCGCGGCCAGCGGGCAGGTGTTGCGCAGCGATGAAGACGGCGACATCTGCCTGCGCCTGCCGCGCAGCGCACCCGTCACGCCCTGCGAGCGGGGCGCACCGCAGGGGCGGTAATGCGATGGTGGTCTACCGGGGGGCTTTCCGCTTATCCGGCCTGCAGGTGCGCCGGCGGGCCCGCGCTCAGGGCGTGCGCAGCGCGGCCTTGTTGGCCTGGTAGAGGGCGTACATCTTGCGGAACACGGGGCCGGGCCGGCCGTCGCCCACGGGGGCATCGTCCAGTCTCGTCACCGGCAGGATCTCCTTGGTGGAGCTGGTGACCCAGATCTCGGAGGCGCGCGCCAGGTCCTCGCGGCGGATGTCGGCCTCGCGGTGGGGGATGCCGTTGGCCGCGGCCAGTTCGAGGATCACGTCGCGGGTGATGCCGGGCAGCAGGCGCGGGCCCTTGGGCGGGGTGAGCAGTTCGCCGTCGAGGACCACGAACAGGTTGCTGGCGGCCCCCTCGGTGGCGTAGCCGTCGCGGATCAGGATGGCCTCGGCGGCGCCGGCGTCGAGCGCGGTCTGGCGCAGCAGGATGTTGGGCAGCAGGCTGATGGCCTTGATGTGGCAGCGCGACCAGCGGATGTCGTCGAGGGTGATGGCCTCGATGCCGTGCTCGATGATCTCCGGGGCCGGCGGGCGCAGCGGGTTGCTCATGGCGAACACGGTGGGCGCGGGGTTCTCCGGCAGGGCGTGGTCGCGCGCCGCCGGGCCGCGGGTGACCTGCAGGTAGAGGGACTGGTCGCCGCCGCCGTTGGCCTCGATCAGCGACTGGATCAGCGCGGCCCATTCCTCGCGCGTGTGCGGGTTGGGGATGCGCACCTCGGCGAGGCTGTTCTCCAGGCGCCGCAGGTGTTCGTCGAGGCGGAAGGGGCGGCCGCCGAATACCGGGATCACCTCGTAGACGCCGTCGCCGAAGATGAAGCCGCGGTCGAGGACCGGTACGCAGGCCTCCTCGGCGGGCAGGTTGCGGCCATTGAGGTGGACGATGGACATGCGCCGCCGCCCGCTATTCGAACATCAGCTGGACTTCGTC
>JALVPS010000207.1 GCA_027031685.1 Gammaproteobacteria bacterium
GGTGGAGGGCGCCGGCGGCCACCGGCTTCATGGGCGCCACCGACAGCCCCCGCGCCTGTAGCGCCGCCATCAGGCCGAGGGCGACATGGGTCTTGCCCACGTCGGTGTCGGTGCCGGTGACGAACAGGCCGGCCATCAGGGGAAGGGCACCCGTACTTCGTTGTCCGCCGCCGGTCCCCAGGCATGGCCGTAGACCACCTCGTAGGTGGCCGGCAGCACGCCGTCGCGGCGCAGCGCCTCGTAGGCGGCGAGCATCTTCTTCAGGCTGGCCCGGCCGGTCATGCCGCGCGGGCGCTCGGTGGCGGCATTGTGCGCGCCGATGATCTTCAGCTCGCGCATCAGCTGCATCGCGTCGTCGTAGGCGAGGGTGAAGTGCTCCACGTCCATCACCGGGTCGCTCAACCCGGCGCGCAGCAGGGCGTCGCCCACGTCGTGCATGTCGAGGAACTCGTGCACGTGGGGGCGTTCGTCCACCGCGCGCCAGCTCTGGCGCAGCTCCTTGAGGGTGTCCGGGCCGAGGGTGGAGAACATGAGCAGGCCGCCTGGCCTGAGCACGCGGCGGAACTCGGCGAACACGCGGTCCAGCTCGCCGCACCACTGCAGGGTGAAGTTGGAGAAGATCAGGTCCACGCTGGCGTCGGCCACGGGCAGGGACTCGGCGTCGCCGCAGACGAAGGCCTGGCGGCTGAACCAGCCCTTGCGGCGGCGCGCCTGGATCAGCATGCGGGGGGCGAGGTCCAGGGCGAGGACCCGCGACCTGGCGTAGCGCCGGCTCAGGGCCTGGCTGAACACGCCGGTGCCGGCGCCCACGTCGAGGATGGTCTGCGGCGCGATGCGCACGTAGTCCAGGCGCTCCATGATGCGCTCGCCCACCTCGCGCTGCAGCACCGCCACCTCGTCGTAGCGCTCGGCGGCGCGGTCGAAGGACTCGCGCAGGCTGCGCTTGTGCAGGGCCTGCCGGTCCATCAGGCCAGCCCTGCGAGAAAGGGTCGCAGGGCGTCGAGAAAGGCCTGCGGGTGGGACAAAAAGGGGGCGTGGCCGGCGCCCTCGATGACGGCCAGTTCGGCGTCGGGCAGCATGGCGCGGGTGCGCCGGGCGGCGGCCAGCGGAAACAGGGTGTCGCGCTCGCCGCTGACGATCAGCACCGGACAGCTCACCTCGGGCAGGCGCGCGCGCAGGTCCGTCCGTCCGAGGATCTCCAGCCCGCCGGCCAGGGCAGCAGGGTCCGGCTCGCCGTGGGCGAAGACCCGCTCGCGCAGCAGGCGCAGCTCCTCGCGGGCGTGCTCGCTGCCCAGGGCCTGGATGGCGAGGAAGCGGTTGATGGTCTTGCGGTAGTCGTCCTGCAGGGCCTCGGCGAAGCCGGCCAGCACCTCGGCCTGCATGGCGTCCGGCCAGTCGTCGCCGCGCACGAAGCGCGGGCTGCTGGCCACCAGCACCAGGGCGCTGACGCGCCGTGGGAAATCGAGGGCGATCTGCTGGGCGATCAGCCCGCCCAGGGACCAGCCGACCAGCACGCTGCGCGCCGGCAGGACACTGGCGACGGCCGTCGCCTGGGCGGGCAGGGTGTAGTCGTCCAGCGCGCCGCTGCGGCCGTGGCCGGGCAGGTCGATGGTGGTGACACGGTGCGACTCGGCCAGGGCCGGTTGCACCGTGTCCCACACGTCGCCGTTCATGCCCCAGCCGTGCAACAG
>JALVPS010000208.1 GCA_027031685.1 Gammaproteobacteria bacterium
GGCGTCGAGGACGGCGTCGGAGATCTGGTCGGCGATCTTGTCGGGGTGGCCGGCGGAGACCGACTCGGAAGTGAACTGGTAGGTCTTGCTCATGGCGTGGCTCGTGACATTCCGTTACAGCGTGGGGTCGGTGAGTGTAATGGATGGCTCCACCGCGGCGCCAGCGGCGGGACCGGTAACTGAGCACTGCTTCACGTCCGCTGCCGGCCGCCCGCGGCGGCCCCGCGCGGACCGCGGCGGCGCGCAGGCTTGCTGATCCCAGCCTTCTACGGGAGAATAGCGCGCTAATTTTTGTGCCGGCCGGCCACCCACACCAGCAAAAGCGCAGCCCACTGCGTATGCCATCCGGGGGATCGCCACGCGTCGCGATCGTGTCTTGCCTCCCCCGCCTGCCCGTGCCGCCGGATCACAGGGATACCTGTTTCGAGACAAGCCAGTCGGGAGTTGATCATGCCTACGCGCAGAGAGTTAGCCAACGCCATTCGCGCCCTCGCGATGGACGCCGTCCAGAAAGCCAAGTCGGGCCATCCGGGCGCTCCGATGGGAATGGCCGATATCGCCGAAGTCCTCTACAACGACTTCATGAAGCACAACCCGGCCAACCCCAAGTGGGTGGACCGCGACCGCTTCATCATGTCCAACGGGCACGGTTCCATGCTGCCCTACGCCGTGCTCCACCTGACCGGGTACGATGTCTCCATCGAGGACCTGAAGAACTTCCGGCAGCTGCATTCCAAGACCCCCGGGCACCCGGAATACGGCTACACCCCGGGCATCGAGACCACCACCGGTCCCCTCGGCCAGGGCCTGACCAACGCCGTGGGCATGGCCATCGCCGAGCGCACCCTGGCGGCCCACTTCAACCGCCCCGGCCACGAGATCGTGGACCACTACACCTACGTGTTCCTGGGCGACGGCTGCCTCATGGAGGGCATCTCCCACGAGGCCTGCTCGCTGGCCGGCACGCTGGGGCTGGGCAAGCTCATCTTCATCTATGACGACAACGGCATCTCCATCGACGGCGAGGTGGAGGGCTGGTTCACCGACGACACGCCCAAGCGCTTCGAGGCCTACGGCTGGCACGTGGTGCCCAAGGTGGACGGCCACGACCCGGAGGCCATCAAGGCCGCCCTGGAGGAGGCCCGGTCGGTCACCGACAAGCCGAGCATCATCTGCGCCCAGACCATCATCGGCTTCGGCTCGCCCAACAAGGCCGGCAAGGAAGAGTGCCACGGCGCACCGCTGGGCGAGGACGAGATCGAGCTGGCGCGCAAGGAGCTGGGCTGGCCCTATCCGCCCTTCGAGATCCCCAAGGAGATCTACGAGGCCTGGGACGCGCGCGACAAGGGCGCCCGGGCCGAGGCCGCCTGGCAGGAGAAGTTCGCCGCCTACCGCGCCGAGTACCCCGAGCTGGCCGCCGAGTTCGAGCGCCGCATGGCCGATGAGCTGGTGGAGGGCTGGGCCGACAAGGCCGACGCCTTCATCCGCTCCGTGGCCGAGAAGAAGGAGAACATCGCCACCCGCAAGGCCTCCCAGAACGCCATCGAGGGCCTGGCCCCGTTCACCGACTTCCTGGGCGGCTCGGCCGACCTGGCCGGATCCAACCTGACCATCTGGTCCGGCGCCAAGCCCATCCGCAAGGACAACCCGGACGGCAATTACATCAACTACGGTGTGCGCGAGTTCGGCATGACGGCCATCATCAACGGCCTGGTGCTGCACGGCGGCTTCGTGTCCTACGGTGGCACCTTCCTCATCTTCTCCGACTACGCGCGCAACGCGCTGCGCATGGCGGCGCTGATGAAGCTGCGCAACATCGAGGTCTTCACCCACGACTCCATCGGCCTGGGCGAGGACGGCCCCACCCACCAGCCGGTGGAGCAGGTGCCCAGCCTGCGCCTCATCCCCAACATGTCGGTGTGGCGCCCCTGTGACGCCGTGGAGACGGCCGTGGCCTGGAAGATGGCCGTGCTGCGCAAGGACGGCCCCACCAGCCTGGTGCTCAGCCGTCAGGGCCTGCCGCACCAGGAGCGCAGCGACGAGCAGATCGCCCTCATCGAGCGCGGCGGCTACGTGCTCAAGGACTGCGATGGCAGGCCGGACGTCATCCTCATCGCCACCGGCTCCGAGGTGGCGCTGGCCATGGAGGCCGCCGCGGCCGTCACCGACAAGAAGGTGCGCGTGGTGTCCATGCCCTCCGCCGACGTGTTCGAGGCGCAGGATGCCGGCTACCGCGAGTCGGTGCTGCCTTCGGACGTCACCGCCCGCGTGGCCGTGGAGGCCGCCGCCACCGGCTTCTGGTACAAGTACGTCGGCACTCGGGGCGCCGTCATCGGCATCGACCGCTTCGGCGAATCGGCGCCGGCCGGCGAGCTGTTCAAGGAGTTCGGCTTCACCGTCGACAACGTGGTGGCCGCCATCAACCGCGTCGCCTGAATCACCGTGCCCCCGCCCGGCGGGGGCTTTGCCTACCCCAACACCTCTGGAGTACACACATGAGTATCAAAGTCGGTATCAACGGATTCGGCCGCATCGGCCGCATGGTGTTCCGCGCCGTCACCAACGATTTCCCGGAGATCGAGATCGTCGGCATCAACGACCTGCTGGAGCCGGACTACCTGGCCTACATGCTGAAATACGACTCGGTGCACGGTCGTTTCCCCAAGGATGTGCAGGTCGAGGGCAGCAACTTCGTGGTGGACGGCAAGACCATTCGCCTGACCGCCGAGCGTGATCCGGCCAACCTGAAGTGGGACGAGGTCGGGGCCGATATCGTCATCGACTGCACCGGCTTCTTCCTCACCAAGGAAGGTGCCGAGAAGCACCTGCAGGCCGGCGCCAAGAAGGTGGTCATGTCGGCGCCCTCCAAGGACGACACCCCCATGTTCGTCTATGGCGTCAACCAGGACAGCTACGACGGCCAGACTATCGTCTCCGCCGCCTCCTGCACCACCAACTGCCTGGCGCCCATCGCCAAGGTGGTGCACGACCGCTGGGGCCTCAAGCGCGGCCTGATGACCACCGTGCACGCCGCCACCGCCACGCAGAAGACCGTGGACGGCCCCTCCATGAAGGACTGGCGCGGCGGCCGCGGCATCCTGGATAACATCATCCCGTCGTCCACCGGCGCCGCCAAGGCCGTGGGCAAGGTGCTGCCGGACCTGAACGGCAAGCTCACCGGCATGGCCTTCCGCGTGCCCACCCCCGACATCTCCGTGGTGGACCTGACCGCCGAGCTGGAGAAGCCGGCCAGCTACGAGGAGATCTGCGCCGCCATGAAGGAGGCCTCGCAGGGCGAGCTCAAGGGCACCCTGGACTACACCGAGGACAAGGTCGTCTCCACCGATTTCCGTGGCGTGAGCGCCTCGTCCATCTTCGACGCCGGCGCCGGCATCCAGCTCGACCCCACCTTCGTCAAGCTGGTGTCCTGGTATGACAACGAGTACGGCTACACCTGCAACATGCTGCGCCTGGTGCAGCACGTGGCGGGCTGACACCCGGCCGTTGGCGGCGTCCCCCGGCCCGCGGGCCGGGGGCGTCCCGCTCGCCCCGAGTGCCATTGGCCAAGCCCCGCCGCCCGGCTTGGCCAATGACGCTCCCCGCGTTTGCCTTTCGATCTGCATATCTGGAGTCTGCCCATGTCCATCATCAAAATGACCGACCTGGATCTGGCCGGTAAGCGCGTCCTGATCCGCGAAGACCTCAACGTGCCCATCAAGGACGGCAAGGTCGCCTCCGACAAGCGCATCCGCGCCTCGCTGCCCACCATCGAATTCGCCATGAACGCCGGCGCCAAGGTCATGCTCATGTCCCACCTGGGCCGCCCCACCGAGGGCGAGTACGACGAGCAGTACTCGCTCAAGCCGGTGGCCGAGCACCTGTCCGGCCTCCTGGGCAAGGAGGTGCGCCTCATCAAGGACTACCTGGAGCATCCGCCCGAGCTGCAGGACGGCGAGGTGGCCCTGCTGGAGAACGTGCGCTTCAACAAGGGCGAGAAGAAGAACGACGAGGCGCTGGCCAAGAAGTACGCCGCCCTGTGCGACGTATACGTGATGGACGCCTTTGGCACCGCCCACCGCGCCCAGGCATCCACCTACGGGGTGGGCCTGTACGCCACGGTGGCCTGCGCCGGCCCGCTGCTGGCCGCCGAGCTCGACGCCCTCGGCAAGGCCCTGCACAACCCCGACCGCCCCATGGTGGCCATCGTGGGCGGCTCCAAGGTGTCCACCAAGTTGACCGTACTGGAGAGCCTGTCCAGTGTGGTGGACCAGCTCATCCCGGGCGGCGGCATCGCCAACACCTTCATCGCCGCCGCCGGCCACCCGGTGGGCAAGTCGCTGTACGAGCCGGACCTCGTGGACGAGGCCAAGCGCCTCATGGCATCGGCCGCCGCCGAGGGGCGCGAGATCCCGGTGCCCACCGACGTGGTGGTGGGCAAGGAGTTCTCCGAGAACGCCCGGGCGGAGGTCAAGAAGGTGGCGGACGTGGCCGACGACGACATGATCTTCGACATTGGGCCGGAGACGGCGGCCCGCTTCGCGGAGATGATGAAGTCGGCCGGCACCATCGTGTGGAACGGGCCGCTGGGCGTGTTCGAGTTCGACCAGTTCGCCGAAGGCACCAAGGTGGTGGGCGAGGCCATTGCCGAGTCCAGTGCCTTCTCCATCGCCGGTGGCGGTGACACCCTGGCGGCGGTGGACAAGTTCGGCCTGGCCGACCGCATCTCCTACATCTCCACCGGCGGTGGCGCCTTCCTGGAGTTCCTGGAGGGCAAGAAGCTGCCCGCCGTGGCCATGCTGGAAGAGAGGGCCAAAAGCCAGAATCCATGAACGCCGACGCCCCCTCGACCACCACCGGCGCCCCCTCTTGCTACCGGGGCAAGCGCGTCGTGCGACGCACCAAGATCGTGGCCACCCTGGGGCCCGCCTCGGAATCGCCCGGGGTGCTGGAGGCCATGATCCGCGCCGGCACCGACGTGGTGCGCATGAACTTCTCGCACGGCACGCGCGAGGATCACCTGCTGCGCACTCGGCGTGTGCGTGAGGCGGCGGTGCGGGCAGGGTGCGAGATCGCCATCCTGGGTGACCTGCAGGGCCCCAAGATCCGCATCGAGCGCTTCCGAGAGGGGGCGGTGGAACTGGCCGAGGGGGCCGAGTTCGTGCTGGACGCCAATCTCGATCCCGAGGCCGGTGATGCCCACCGCGTGGGGCTGACCTACAAAGACCTGCCGCGCGACGTGGCGCCCGGCGACCAGCTGCTGCTGGACGACGGGCGCATCGTGCTGGAGGTGACGCGGGTCACCGACAGCGAGGTGCACACCCGCGTGGTGGTGGGGGGCCGCCTGTCCAACAACAAGGGTCTCAACCTGCGCGGCGGGGGCCTGTCGGCCGGCGCCCTCACCGACAAGGACCGGCGCGACATCGAGCTGGCCGCCGAGCTGGATGTGGACTACCTGGCGGTGTCCTTCCCGCGCTCGGCGGAGGAACTGCGCGAGGCGCGCCAGCTGCTGCGCGAGGCAGGCGGCAAGGCCGGCATCGTGGCCAAGATCGAGCGCGCCGAGGCCATCGAGCCGGGCGTGATCGAGGAGATCATCGCCGAGTCGGATGCCATCATGATCGCCCGAGGTGATCTGGGCGTGGAAATCGGCGACGCCGAGCTGCCGGCGGTGCAGAAGCGCCTCATCCACCTGGCGCGCACCATGGATCGCATCGTCATCACCGCCACGCAGATGATGGAGTCCATGATCGAGAACCCCATCCCGACCCGCGCCGAGGTGTTCGACGTGGCCAACGCGGTGCTGGACGGCACCGACGCGGTCATGCTGTCGGGCGAGACGGCGGTGGGCCGCTTCCCGGTGCAGGTGGTGCGGGCCATGGGCGAGATCTGCGCCGCGGCCGAGAAGGAGCGCACTGCGCGCCGCTCAGACCACCGCATCAACACGCAGTTCACGCGCATCGACGAGGCCATTGCCATGTCCACCATGTATGCGGCCAACCACCTGGGCGTGAAGGCCATCGCCGCCCTCACCGAGTCCGGTTCCACGCCGCGCTGGATGTCGCGCATCAGCTCGGGCATCCCCATCTACGCCATGACCGAGCACCAGGACACGCGTCGCCGCGTCAAGCTGTACCGCGGGGTCTATCCGGTGGACTTCCCCATCAAGACCACCTCACACGCCCGCGCCAACATTACCGCCGTCGACATCCTCAAGGATCATGGCGTGGTGCGCGACGGCGACCTGGTCATCATCACCAAAGGGGATCTGATGGGGCAGGGGGGCGGCACCAACGCCATGAAGATCGTGCGCGTGGGCGAGCTGGTCGAGCCGCTGGACTGACCGGCCGGATGGGGGTAACTGAATCCGCCCGGCAACTGGTGTAGTATCGGGCCACCCTGCGTGGCGAGCATTCGCAAACAGTAAACGATTACGATTCACCGGCCCCTGCCGGTGCCGTCATTCCACCAACACCCCAATGATTGAGGAGACCCGTTCATGGCTCTGATCACTCTGCGTCAACTGCTGGATCATGCCGCCGAGCACGGCTATGGCATCCCCGCCTTCAACGTCAACAACCTGGAGCAGATGCGCGCCATCATGGAGGCCGCCGCCGAGACCGACTCACCGGTCATCGTGCAGGCCTCGGCCGGTGCCCGCAAGTATGCCGGCGCCCCCTTCCTGCGCCACCTCATGCAGGCGGCCATCGAGGAATGGCCCGACATCCCCGTGTGCGTGCACCAGGACCACGGCACCTCCCCCGCCGTCTGTCTGCGTTCCATCCAGCTGGGCTTCTCCTCGGTGATGATGGACGGCTCGCTGGGCGAGGACGGCAAGACCCCCACCACCTATGAGTACAACGTGGAGGTGACCCGCAAGGTGGTAGAGATGGCCCACGCCGGCGGTGTCTCCGTGGAAGGCGAGCTGGGCTGCCTGGGCTCCCTGGAGACCGGCATGGCCGGTGAAGAGGACGGCATCGGCGCCGAGGGCAAGCTGGACCACAGCCAGCTGCTCACCGACCCCGACGAGGCGGCCGACTTCGTCAAGAAGACCGGCGTGGACGCCCTGGCCATCGCCATCGGTACCTCGCACGGCGCCTACAAGTTCACCCGTCCGCCCACGGGCGACATCCTGGCCATCGACCGCGTCAAGGAGATCCACGCCCGCATCCCCGACACGCACCTGGTCATGCACGGCTCCTCCTCCGTGCCGCAGGAGTGGCTCAAGATCATCAACGAGTACGGCGGCGACATGGGCGAGACCTACGGCGTGCCCGTGGAGGAGATCGTCGAGGGCATCAAGCACGGCGTGCGCAAGGTGAACATCGACACCGACCTGCGCATGGCCTCCACCGGCGCCATCCGCAAGCACCTGCACGACCATCCCTCCAACTTCGACCCGCGCAAGTTCCTGGGGGCCGCCACCCAGGCCATGAAAGAGATCTGCAAGGCCCGCTACGAGGCCTTCGGCACTGCCGGCAATGCCTCCAAGATCAAGCCCATCTCCCTGGAGGACATGGTCAAGCGCTACGACAGCGGTGAGCTGGACCCCAAGGTCAGCTGAGCCCTAGCGGCGCATCATGAAAAAGGGCGGCCAGGCCGCCCTTTTTCATGCCCGCGTGCCGGCCAGCGCCGTGGCCAGCCCGGCCAGTGCCGCCGGCGGGGCGTCGTGGGGGCAGGCGTACAGCGGCACCCCCGGCAGCCAGCGGCGCAGGGCGCCGGCATTGTCCGGCGCGTCGGGGCCGGGCGGCTGCACGGCGTTCAGCACCACGGCGGCCAGGGACAGGCCGCGCCGGGCCACGGCCTCGGCCGTCAGCAGCACGTGGTTCTGCGCGCCCAGCCGGTCGGCGGCCACCAGCAGCACCGGCAGGCCCAGGGCCGCCGCCAGGTCGGCGTTCAGCCCGTCGGTCGCCAGCGGCGAGCAGAAGCCGCCCGCCCCCTCCACCACGGCGAAGTGGCCGGCCGGCACCGCGCAGGCCGCCACCAGCTCGGCCAGGCGCAGGGCGCGGCCTTCGCGGGCCGCCGCCTGGTCGGGGGCCAGCGGCGCGGCGAAGCGGTAGGGGCAGATGTCGGCCAGCGGCCCGCGCCCGCCGATGGCCTTGTGGTACTGTTGGGCGTCCGCCGGCAGCAGGCCGTCCAGCCCCGGCGCGCAGCCCGACTCGGCCGGCTTGCGCGGCGCGACGGGCAGGCCCTGCGCCTGCCACAGGGCGGCCAGCCGGCTGCCCACCCAGGTCTTGCCCACTCCCGTATCGGTGCCCGTGATAAAGATGCCTCGTCTCACCTCGTGCTGCCTCGCGCCGCTCGCCGTAGCCGGCGTCATGTTACCGCCCCGCCGTGGCGGAGGGCACGGCTGATGGAGGTGCAGCGCGAGGCCGACCTGCGCGCGGCCAACACCTTCGGCGTGGTGGCGCGCTGCGCCTGGCGGGTGCAGGTGGACGACGCCGCCGGGCTGGCGGCCTTTCTGGACGACGCGCGCTGGCGCGGCCTGCCGCGTCTGGTGCTGGGCGGCGGCAGCAACGTGCTGTTCGTCACCGAGCGCTTCCCCGGCGTGGTGCTGCAGTGGCGCGGGCGCGGCATCCGCCTGCTGGACGCCGACGACGAGCACTGGCTGGTGGAGGCGGCCGGCGGCGAGCCCTGGCACCCCTTCGTGCAGCACTGCATTGCCCGGGGCTGGGCGGGGCTGGAGAACCTGTCCCTCATCCCCGGCACGGTGGGCGCCGCCCCCGTCCAGAACATCGGCGCCTACGGCCTGGAGCTGGCCGAGCGCTTCGACTCCCTCAGCGCGGTGGACCTGGAAACGGGCGAGACGCGCCGCTGGGGGCGGGAGGCGCTGCAGTTCGCCTACCGCCACAGCGTGTTCAAGACCCTGCCCGCCGACCGCTACCTGATCACCGCCGTGCGCCTGCGCCTGCCGCGCCGTTCGGACTGGCGGCTGGACTACGGCGGCCTGCGCGCGGCCCTCGCCGAGCAGGCCCCGGCGCGCCTCGACGCCGCCGCCATCGCCGCCGCCGTGTGCCGCCTCCGCCGCCGCAAGCTGCCCGACCCGGCCCGCCTCGGCAACGCCGGCAGCTTCTTCCAGAACCCGCTGGTGCCGGCCGCCCGGGCCGAGGCCCTGCGCGCCGAGTACCCGGCGCTGCCCGCCTTCCCCCAGCCCGACGGGCGGGTCAAGCTGTCGGCCGCCTGGCTCATCGAGCGCTGCGGCTGGCGCGGCCGGCGGCGCGGCGCGGCCGGCGTGTCGGCGCGGCACGCCTTGGTGCTGGTCAACCACGGCGGGGCCAGCGGCGCCGAGCTGTGGGCCCTGGCGCGGGACATCCGCGCCAGCGTGGCGGAGCGCTTCGGCGTCACCCTGGTGCCCGAGCCGCGCCTCATCGGGGCCGCGCCGTGACGGAGACGCCCTGGCTGGCGGTGGCCGGGCTGGACGGGCTGTGGCAGCCGCCGCTGGCCTTCACCGTGGCGGCGCGGGAGTGCCTCGCCGTCTGCGGCGTCTCCGGCACTGGCAAGACGCGCCTGCTGCGCATGATCGCCGACCTGGAGCCCCACGCCGGCGAGGTGCGGCTGCGCGGCACGCCCAGCACGGCCCTGCCGCCGGCGCGCTGGCGGCGGCAGGTGATGCTGGTGCCGGCGGAGACGGCCTGGTGGGGCGACCGCGTGGGTGAGCACTTCCTGGCCCCGTCCCCGGAGGAGGCCCTGGCGCGGCTGGGCTTCGCCCCGGCGGTGCTGGACTGGCCGGTGGCCCGACTGTCCAGCGGCGAGCGGCAGCGCCTGGGCCTGCTGCGCGCCCTGGTCCTGCGTCCGGCCGTGCTGCTGCTGGACGAGCCCACCGCCAACCTGGACGCGGATAACACCGCCGCCGTGGAGGCCCTGGTGGCCGACTACCTGGTGCAGCGGCCGGCGGCGGCCCTGTGGGTGAGTCATGACGAGGGGCAGCGGCGGCGCCTGGCGCGGTGCACGCTGCACCTGCTGGAGGACGAAAGATGGCGGCTGGAACAACGGGCGTGATCCCCCTCACGGCGGCCGACCTGGTCATCGCCGCCGGGCTCATCGGCCTGCTGGCCCTGCTCACCTGGCGCACCGGCACCGGCCAGACGCGGCCGCTGCTGGTGGCCGCCGCGCGCACCTTCGTGCAGCTCATGCTGCTCGGCTGGGTGCTGGACTTCATCTTCGCCCAGGAGCGGCTGCCGTGGACCGCCGCCATCATGGCCGTCATGCTGCTCATGGCCGGCCACGAGGTGCGCGCCCGCCAGCACCGCCGCCTGCGCGGCTGGACGGGCTATGCCACCGGCGCACTGTCCATGGCCGTGTCCACCTTCAGCGTGCTGCTGCTGGCCCTGCTGGTCATCGTGCAGCCCGTGCCGTGGTACCTGCCGCAGTACGCCATCCCCCTGCTGGGCATGCTGCTCGGCAACAGCATGAACGGCGTGGCGTTGGCCCTGGACCGGCTCACCGAGAACGCCTGGCGCCAGCGCGCCCTCATCGAGGGCCGGCTCATGCTGGGGATGCGCTGGCAGGAGGCCATGAGCGAGGTGCGCCGCGAGGCCCTGCGCAGCGGGCTGATGCCCATCATCAACGCCATGGCGGCGGCCGGGGTGGTGTCCCTGCCGGGCATGATGACCGGGCAGATCCTGAGCGGCACGCCGCCCCTGGAGGCGGTCAAGTATCAGGTGCTGATCATGTTCCTCATCGCCGCCGCCAGCGGCATCGGCACCCTCATTGCCGTGCGCATGGCCCTGGGCCGCCTGTTCGACGAACGCGAACGGTTGCGGCTGGAGCGACTGGCCGCGCCTAGAACATGAGAAAGATGGCCACCGCTCCCGCCGCCACCATGCTCATGGAGGTGAGCGGCGTGACCAGCATGTGGTGAGTGAAGAACATCAGATAGATGGTGGTGCCCACCAGGATGGCCACTGCTAGGCCCAGGGCGCGCGCCGGCGATAGCAGCGAGGTGAGCATGGCGGCCGACATCAGCGCCAGCCCCAGCAGGGCGGCGCCCATCATGGCGGCGTAGGTGTGGTTTATCTCCTCGTTAGAGAGGTAGCTGTGCACCAGCTCTGGCCTGACGATGAGCACGACGCCCCACAGGCCGAGCACGATGATGGCGAAGCCGAGGGCGAAGCGGTGGAAGAATTCTGACATGGGGAAGGGCCTCCGATGGTGATGATATCGTTGTTTTGTTGATGGTGGTTTGATTTTAGTAAGAGTCGACGCCGATCTCACCTGCCGGATCGGGATAGGGGCGGTCAGGCTGCCTGACCGAGCCCCTCCCACACCACCCGGCATGCGGGTCCGCACCGGGCGGTTCGGGAAGTTGAGGTCTTGCCCCGGGTCCGCGTCTCCATGGCATGCCGCCACGGCTTCATCGCGCCCCGCCCTCGGGCAGGCTTCACCTGCCTTCGGTGCGACTCGCCCCGCTCGCACGGGCTTCTGATGCCTTGCCGTGTCGAATGTCATGGTCGTCAAACCCTCCTTCCCGTTCGGCCTTTCGCTCCACCCGGTTTCCCGGGCTTCCTCACTACTATGGCCTCTGCTGACTTCTCGCTCCGCCTTGCGGCGTCGTCCTTTACGGCGGGCATTCCTGCCCGCCGCCCTTCGGGCCGCCTGCGGCGTTCGGCCGCGCTCCCGGCGCGGCTCGTCAGACACAAGGCGAGATCTCCCCAGGTAAGGCGCGCACCCCTTCACCGCACAACCGCCGGATCTACACCGCTTCGCCTTGGCCACGAGAGCTTCGCGGTTTCGGGCCCGCTCGCCCTGCTCGGCAGTGCCTTGTATCCGGTTTACTCACCCCATCCCTGGGGCTCGCCCTTCGGGCCAGCCTGCGGCTGTTCAAAATCGCTCCCGACGATTTTGTCTGTTCGTCGGCTCGCGGTTTACGCTCCACACTTCCTCCCCACGGTCGGTCACCCTTCCGCAGTTGCGCTTCGCTTCACTCGCCGTGACCAGCTCGTGACGGGACTTTCACCCGCAGGGGTGCGCCCATGCTGGGCGCACACGAAAGAGGGCCGCGATCACATCACGGCCCTCTCCCTATGGCGGAAGCGACGGCGGGCGCAGGGCCCGCCGGCGTCCTCGCGTTTACCAGCGGTCCTGCTGGGGACGGCGCGGGCGATCTTCGCGCGGACGCGCCTCGTTCACCTTCATGTTCCGGCCCTTGAGCGCGGTCCCGTCCAGCTGACTGATGGCGGCCTCGGCCTCCGACTTCTCCGGCATCTCCACGAAGCCGAAGCCCTTGGACTGGCCCGTGAAGCGATCGGAGATGATCTTGACGGAAGAGACCTCGCCGAAGGGCGCAAAGGCGTCGCGCAGCTCGTCTTCAGTCAGTTGGTACGAAAGGTTGCCTACATAGATATTGGTCATCGAAAGTTCTCTGTCACTGTGCCATTGGAAAACGAAAACACCGGCGGTCGATGGCACCGCGGCCGCCGGCGTGGCTGGGCCGGCGCTCCCGCAGGCCCCTTGCAACGTCCATCCCGCGGGTCTTGCAACCCTCGAGACCTGGCTAGCTTGGCACAGCGCCGCGGCGATTGACAGCAGAAATTTACTTTGGCCGAAAAATAGATAGCCGATCGGTGCCGCCCTACTGGCGGGTGGCACCGACCGGGTTCAGATGAACAGGCTCACGTCGGCCTTCTGTGCCGTGGGCAGGAAGCTGGCGGCGCCCACCCAGTCGCTCACCTCGGGGATGAAGTCGTCGCGGTCGTGGCCGAACAGCTCCACGGTCATCTGGCAGGCCACCAGTTTCACGTCCGATTCGATGCAGGCCTCGCGCAGCGTTTCGATGCTGGCCACGCCCTTGTCCTCCAGCGTCTTGCGCATCATGGTCGTGGCCAGGCGTTCGAAGCCGGGCAGGTTGGCCATGAGCACATTGGGGATGGCCAGCTCGCGCTCGCGCAGCCAGGCCGGCCCGTGGGGCAGTTTCATGGGCATGGCCGGGTTGCCCAGGGGTGAGATCTGCAGGTCCAGCTCGCGCCGGAGCAGATTCAGGCCGTAGAAGGTGAAGAAGATGGCTACCTCCCAGCCCAGGGCGGCCGCCGTGGAGGCCAGGATGAAGGGCGGATAGGCCATGTCCAGGGTGCCCTTGGTGGCGATGATGGTCATGCTCGGGATGTGGTTGGCCTCACGCTCGGCCATCTTCTCCTCGAAGCGGCGGTCGAACCAGGCGTCCAGATCGGCCTGGGGAACGGTGTGTGCTCGTGCGGTCATGAAAACCTCCCGGCCGTCAGGCCTTGCGGATGGTGAACAGGTACTCGCCGTCCTGCGCGCGGCTGGCGAGCAGGGTGTGGCCCGTCTGGCGGCAGAAGGCGTCGATGTCCTTCACCGCGCCCGGGTCGGTGGCGGCTACCTCCAGCAGCGCGCCGCTGGCCAGGCGGGCGATGGCCTGGCGCGTCTTGAGGATGGGCAGGGGACAGTTGAGGCCACGGGTGTCGAGGCGGGTGAGGGTGTCGTGGTCGGTCATGGTCGGGTCCTCGTCGGGTTTAAAGTTGACCGGTCTGTAAATTCCGGCCGTCAAAAAAATGCCGGCCCGCTCAGGAGGCCTGTGCCGCCGGCGGGGCGGTCGGCGTCGCGTCCACCTCGGCGGGCGTCACGCGCAGGCGCGTCAGGGCGGGCATGAGCTGGCGCAGCAGCTCCACGTCGTTGGCCGTTTTGGCCAGCAGCATGACGCCCTCCATGTAGGCCAGCATGGCGCGTGCCGTGGCGGTGGCGTCCACCGGGCCAGGCAGCTCACCGCGCGCGACGGCTTCCTGCACGGTGTCGCGCAGCAGCCCCTCCAGGCGCTGGAACACTTGCTGCAGTTCCCGGCGCAGCGTCTCGTCCTGGGTACTCATCTCCAGCGCCAGGTTGCCGAACGGGCAGCCCAGCACCTGCCCCGTCAGATCGCGCAGTTCCTTCTGCACGTCATAGACTCGTGTGGCGAAGCGACGAAGGCGTTCCAGCGGGGGCAGGGCGGGGTCGAAGGCCTGGTCCAGTATCTGACGCTTGCTGATGAGCAGGTGCTCCTCGATCACCGCCAGGGTGAGGGCCTGCTTGGAGGGGAAAAAGTGGTAGAAGCTGCCCTTCTTGACGCCGGCCCGCTCGCAGATGGCCTGCACGCCCACGTCGCCATAGCTGCGCGTGTAGAGCAGCTCGCGGGCGGCGTCGATGATGCGCTGGCGGGTGTCGGTGCGTCTGGTCATGACTGCCATGCTAGTTTACTGGTCGGTAAAATGCAAGCGGCGGCGGGGCAGGGCCGTTCAGTGGCCCAGGAGGTTTCCCTGGGCGATGGCGCTGAGCTGGCGCATGGCCAGGTCGATGTGTGTGCTGGCCAGGATCTCGCCGCGCAGGTGTCGAGCTGGCCCAGCGCTTTACTGCTTGCGGGTTGTGGGCACACCTGGCCAGCCAATCCAGCCCCAGATCGTCGCCCACGCGGAATGCAGCTCGCCACCAGCGTCGCGCCAGCACGCTGGGCACCAGGTGGACGATGAGGTGGAAGTGCCGCTCGGCACGGTTGAGAATCCACCAGGAAGGGCGAGAAGCGCCTGCCAGTGTCGGCCGGCAGGCGCTCGCGGGCCAGCGCCGCCCGCGCCAGCAGTTCCTGGCGGGGCGCTGGTCGTCGCGGCGTGTCGGGGACGGCGTCGTCGCCGTCAGCGGGGAACAACACTGTAAATATTGATTGCGCCGCCGCGCTGGGCCGAGGCTGGGGCGTTATAGTCATAAGGTAGGAGGGCGTGTCCCATGCCCGCCACCCCGGCAGACGAATATCCCCCCATTGGCGGCCGCTTCGGCGGTCGCTCCTTTTGCCCCGCCACTGCTAGAATCCCTCTCCTATTCCCCGGGGAGACGCCGCCCGTGAAGATGACCGTCGAGGAGTTCCGGCGCTGGCCGCACCGCTCCATCACCCTGCTCGGCATGTCCGGCGTGGGCAAGACGCGCCTGTCCTGCCTGCTGCGCCAGCACCAGTGGTTCCACTATTCGGGCGACTACCGCATCGGCACCCGCTATCTGGACGAGCCCATCCTGGACCATATCAAGCAGCAGGCCATGCGGGTGCCCTTCCTGCGCGACCTGCTGCGCTCGGATTCCATCTTCATCCGCAACAACCTGACCGTGGACCACCTCAAGCCGGTGTCCAGCTTCCTGGGCAAGCTGGGCAACCCGGAGCGGGGCGGCCTGCCGCTGCGCGAGTTCCTGCGCCGCCAGCGCTTGCACCACGACGCCGAGGTGGCGGCCATGCGCGACGTGCCGGACTTCATCCGCAAGGCGCGCGAGATCTACGGCTACGAGCACTTCATCAACGACGCCGGCGGCAGCGTGTGCGAGCTGGACGCGCCGGAGGTGATGGCGCTGCTGGCCGAGCACACCCTCATCCTGTACATCAAGGCCACCCACGAGGACGAGGAGGAGCTGATCGCCCGCGCCGAGCGCGACCCCAAGCCGCTCTACTACCGGGAGGCGTTCCTCACCGAGCAGCTGGCCATCTACCTGCGCGAGCGGGGCCTGGAGTACGTGGCGCAGATCGACCCGGACGACTTCGCCCGCTGGAGCTTCCCGCGCCTGTTCAAGGCGCGCATCCCGCGCTACGACGCCATCG
>JALVPS010000209.1 GCA_027031685.1 Gammaproteobacteria bacterium
CGGGGGGGAAGCTCCGGCCTCCCCGCGTTCCTCTGCGGGCTTTGGCTTGCGCCTGGGGTCTGCTGACATGGCACCTTTCCTCGCAAATCAAACATATATAGGCGTATGCATCCACCCCATCTTGGCCCGCCGGCAGGCCCGGGGCAAGGCAACCCCGGTTACGGTGTCACTGGACGGAAGCCAGCGTGTGCGCCATATCCTCCTCGGCGTGGCGCACGGGCTCGAGGCGATAGCCGTGCTGATAGATGGACGACAGCACCCAGCCGTTGTCCGGAGTGAGGTGCAGTTTCTTGCGCAGCCGGCTGACGTGTGTGTCCACGGTGCGGGTGTTGAGGTCGGGGCGAGTGCCCCACACGCTGTCGAGGATGTGGCCGCGCGACAGGGCCCGGCCGGCGTTGCGGAACAGGAACACGGCCAGCTCGTACTCCTTCTGGGTGAGCGAGATCCACTCGTCGCGCAGGCGGATGGCGCGCGTGTTGACGTCGATGAGGTAGGGATCGAAACGCAGCGCTCCGCTGGCGTCCTTGCCTACCTGCATGCGCCGCACCAGGGCGTTGATGCGCGCCAGCAGCTCCATGCGCCGCAGGGGCTTCTCCATGTAGTCGTCGGCCCCCGCCTCCAGGGCCTGCACCACGTCCTCCTCGGAGCCGAGGCGGGACACGAAGATGATGGGAATCTTCCACTCGTAGCGGTTGCGCACCCAGTGCAGCACCTCCAGCCCGCTCATGTCCGGTACCAGCCAGTCGAGCAGCAACAGGTCGAAGCTCTCGGAGCGCAGCGCGCGGATGAGGTCGCGGCCGCCACTGAACCGGATGCAGTGGTGTCCTTGGTCTTCCAGCCACAACGAGGTGACCTCGGCCTGGTCGGGATCGTCCTCGAGCAGGCCAATGCGCAGTGCCGGGGAATCTTTCAAGTTTGACTTCGTGTAGTTGTTATGTTGAGCGACATTCATGACTGTCATGACCCCTCGGCACTCTATTATCCGATTGGCATACAAGGATACAGCAATAGAGCCAAATGATTACACAAGTTTACAATTGCCCGCCGCTCACACATCTTCTCCGACCGCCCGCCCTATTCCTTGTTCCGCAGTCTTGACCATCATATCAATCTGTGCCTCGTCGATCACGTAGGGGGGCATGAAGTAGATCACGTTGCCCAGTGGGCGCAACAATACGCCATTGGCCAGGGCGTGACGATACACGCGCAGACCGCGCCGCTCCTGCCAGGGGTAGGGAGCGCGCCCGTCCCGGGTCTTGACCATTTCCAGGGCGACGATCATGCCCGTCTGGCGCACCTCCCCCACGTGCGGATGATCGCGCAGCGGCGCGCAGCGCTCGGCCATGTGCGCCGCCAGGGCGCGGTTGCGCTCCAGCACCGGCTCGCGTTCGAAGATGTCCAGAGTGGCCAGGGCGGCGGCGCAGGCCAGGGGGTTGCCGGTGTAGGAGTGGGAATGCAGGAAGGCGGTCAGCTTCTCGTAGTCGTCGTAGAAGGCCTGGTACACGGGGTCGGTGGTGAGCACCACGGACAGCGGCAGGAAGCCGCCGGTCAGCCCCTTGGACAGGCACAGGAAGTCGGGGCGGATGCCGGCCTGCTCGCAGGCGAACAGCGTGCCGGTGCGGCCGAAGCCGACAGCGATCTCGTCAGCGATGAGGTGCACCCCGTGGCGGTCGCAGGCCTCGCGCAGCAGCGTCAGGTAGAGTGGGTCGTACATGCGCATGTTGCCGGCGCATTGCACCAGCGGCTCGACGATGACCGCGCAGATCTCCTCGGCGTGCTCGGCCAGCACGCGCTCCATGTCGGCCATGCGGCGGCGCGCCACGTCGGCACAGCTCTCGCCCGGCTCGCGCTGCCAGCAGTCCGGGCCGGGCACGGTGATGACGTCCATGAGCAGCGGTGCGTAGGTGGCCTTGTACAGGGCCACGTCGCCCACCGCCAGGGCGCCCAGCGTCTCGCCGTGGTAGCTGTTGGACAGGCACACGAAGCGCGTCTTGCGCCGCTGCCCCACGTTCTGCCAGTAGTGGAAGCTCATCTTGAGCGCCACCTCCACCGCCGAGGAGCCGTTGTCGGCGTAGAAGCAGTGGTTCAGCCCCTCCGGGGTGACCGCCACCAGCCGCTCCGACAGGCGCACCACCGGCTCGTGGGTGAAGCCGGCCAGGATGACGTGCTCCAGGGTGTCGAGCTGGGCCTTGACCGCCGCGCCGATGGTCGGGTTGCAGTGGCCGAACAGGTTGACCCACCAGGAGCTGATGGCGTCCAGATAGCGGTTGCCGGCGAAGTCCTCCAGCCACACCCCCTCGCCGCGGCGGATGGGGATGGGCGGCAGCCGTTCGTGGTCCTTCATCTGCGTGCAGGGGTGCCAGAGCACCGCCAGGTCGCGCTGGACAAGGGTGTCGTTGGGGTTCATCGACTGGCATCGGTTGCTGGAAAGCCGGCAGTATAGCCCCGCCATGATCGATCTGGCCGCCGAATTCCCCCTCGACCCGGACCTGGTGCACCTCAACCACGCCGGCGTGGCCCCGTGGCCGGCGCGCACGCGGCGGGCGGTGTGCGACTTCGCCGACGAGAACACCCGCCTCGGCTCCCTGTACTACCCGGACTGGCAGGCGCGCGAGGCGCGGCTGCGGGTGCAGTTCGCGCAGCTCATCAACGCCCCCTCGGTGGACGACATCGCCCTGCTCAAGAACACCTCCGAGGCCCTGTCGCTGGTGGCCTTCGGGCTGGATTGGCAGCGCGGCGACAACGTGGTCGGCCCGGCCGGCGAGTTCCCCTCCAACCGGCTGGTGTGGGAGGCCCTGGGGCCACGCTTCGGCGTGCAGTACCGCGCCGTGCCGCTGGACGGACAGGACGACCCGGAGGCGGCCCTCATGGCGGCGGTGGATGGCGACACGCGCCTGCTGGCGGTGAGCGCCGTGCAGTACGCCAGCGGCCTGCGCCTGGACCTGGTGCGCCTGAGCGAGTGCTGCCGGACGCGCGGCGTGCTGCTGTGCGTGGACGCCATCCAGCAGCTGGGCGCCCTGCCCTTCGACGTGCAGGCCTGCCAGGCCGACTTCGTGGCCGCCGACGGCCACAAGTGGCTGCTGGGGCCGGAGGGGGTGGCCCTGTTCTACTCGCGGCCCGAGGCGCGCGAGCGGCTGCATCTGCAGCAGTTCGGCTGGCACATGGTGGCCGCCGTGGGCGACTTCGAGCGCCGCGACTGGCGCCCCGCCGACAGCGCGCGCCGCTTCGAGGCGGGCAGCCCCAACAACCTGGGCATCGCCGCCCAGTCGGCCAGCCTGTCGCTGCTGCTGGCCGTGGGCATGCCGGCCGTGGCCGAGGCGCTCGCCACGCGGGTGACCGCGGTCATCGAACAGACCCGCCGGCGCGGCTTCCCGCTGCGCTCGCCCATCGCCCCCGCGCGCCGGGCCGGCATCGTCACCTTCCACGTGCCGGGCGTGGACAATCGCCGGCTGTACGTGCGGCTCATGGCCGCCGGCGTGCTGTGCGCCCAGCGCCTGGATGGCCTGCGCTTCTCGCCCCATTTCTACACGCCGCCGGCGGCCATCGAGACTGCCTTCGAGCGTCTCGACGCCCTGTGCTGAAGGTCTGGGTTGCGGCCGGGAATGCATCCACCCGCGGGTAATTTCGTCTATATATTCATACAGACGTTTAAGCCGCTGCGGAGGTCGCCATGTTTGTTCGTCCCGCCCCCTGGCTGCACGACCGGCTCGTGGCCTGGATGCACCGCGAGACCGGCCCCTGGCGCCACGGCGGCAGCACCCTGTCGCGGCACGCGGCGCTGCTGCGGCCGGGCGACGTGCTGCTGGTGGAGAGCCGCACGCGCCTGGGCCGGCTCATCAAGACCGCCACGCGCAGCCCGTGGACCCACGTGGCCCTGTACGCCGGGTACCTGCACACCCATCCCGACCCGGAGCTGCGCCGCCTGCACGCGCGCCACGCCCCCGACCTGCGGGGCCCACTCATCGTCGAGGCGGAACTGGGCATCGGCACCCGCCTCATGCCGCTGGCCAAGTACGATACCAATCACGTGCGCATCTGCCGGCCGCGCGGCCTGAGCGAGGCGCAGCGCACCGCCGTGCTGCACCACGCCCTGCGCCGGCTGGGCCTGGACTACGACCTGCGCCACCTGTGGGACCTGGCGCGCCTGCTGCATCCCTGGTTCCTGCTGCCGCGCCGCCTTGGCTCCAGCCTGGCGCGCCCGGAACGGGCGGCGGCCCCGCAGACCATCTGTTCCACCCTCATCGCCGAGGCCTTCGCCAGCGTGGGCCTCACCGTGCACTCCCACGCCGCCCTGGTGCACGGCGTGCTGCCCGGCCAACGGCCGGACGACCCGCGCCTGATCACCCCCGGCGACTTCGACCTCTCGCCCCACTTCGACATCATCAAGCCGCCCTGCGCCCCGGAATGGCGGCCCCGCCCGGCGCCGGCCCGCCCAGCCTGGCTCGCCGCCCTGGCGGCGGAGCTGCGCCGGCTGCCGCCGCGCGCCCGCGGCTGGGGACGCAGCCTGATGCAGTCCTTCGCGCACCGCTGAGGAGATCGCTGTGCCCACCGAGCGTCCGGTCTACATCGTCGACGGCAGCCGCACCCCCTTCCTCAAGGCGCGCGGCCGCCCCGGCCCCTTCCACGCCACCGAGCTGGCCCTGGGCGCGGCGCGCCCCCTGCTGCTGCGCCAGCCCTTCCCGCCCGACGCCTTCGACCAGGTCATCGTCGGCTGCGTCATGCCCGGCCCAGACGAGGCCAACATCGCGCGCATCATCGGCCTGCGCCTGGGCTGCGGCATCCGCACCCCGGCCTGGACCGTGCAGCGCAACTGCGCCTCTGGCCTGCAGGCCATCGACAGCGCCTGGCACGACATCGCCGCCGGCCGCTCCGAGCTGATGCTGGCGGGCGGGGTGGAGGCCATGAGCCACGCCCCCCTGCTGTGGAAGGAGCCCATGGTGGCCTGGCTGGCGGAGTGGAACCGCGCCCGCAGCCTGCCACAGCGCCTGCGCGCCCTGGGCCACCTGCGCCTTAAGCACCTGGCGCCGGTCATCGGCCTGCTGCGCGGCCTGCGCGACCCGGTGGTGGGCCTGTCCATGGGCCAGACCGCCGAGGAGATCGCCTGGCGCTTCGGCATCGACCGCGCGGCCATGGACCGCTACGCCCTGCAGAGTCACCAGCGCCTGACCCGGGCCCAGCAGGCCGGCCTACTGGACGAGATCGAGCCCGTATACGACACCCGTGGCCGGGTGTACGAGGCGGATGACGGAGTGCGCCCGGACAACACCCTGGAGCAGCTGGCCCGACTGCGGCCCGTGTTCGACGGCCGCTACGGCAACGTCACCGCCGGCAACAGCTCGCAGATCACCGACGGCGCCGCCTTCCTCATCCTGGCCAGCGAGGCGGCGGTGGAACGGCACGGCCTGCCCGTGG
>JALVPS010000210.1 GCA_027031685.1 Gammaproteobacteria bacterium
GGCGAGGTGCAATAGCCGGCCTCCTGCTCGGCGCCCACGGCCAGCAGGCCGCCACGGAAGGCCAGGCTGACACCGAAGCAGTCCTTTTCGTGGGCCGCGCCAGGCAGCAGCACCTGCACCTCGCGCCACTGGTCCCCGCTGCGGCGGAACACGTAGGCGGCGCCCGCCTCGTGGGCCGCGGCATCCTCCAGCAGGGCGGTGGCCACCAGGGTGTCGCCCTGCAGGGCCACGCGCTGGCCGAACAGGTCGTGGGCCGAGGTGGTGGCGGCCTTGAGGCGCCCGGCCGGCGTCCAGAAGTCGCCGGCACGACGGAACAGGTACACCATGCCGGCCTGGGTGGCACTGTTGTCCGTGGGGTCGGCCAGCGAAGCGCTGTCCTCGCAGGGGGCACCCACCGCCAGCGTGTCGCCGTCCACGGCCAAGCTGAAGCCGAAGCGGTCGGAACCATCGCCGTGCGCCACCCCCAGGTCCTGCACCTGACGATAGCCCGCGCCGTCCCAGCGGAACACCGCCACGGTGCCGGGCCCGCCAGCGGAGCTGCGGCACTCGTCGTCCAGGCCGAAGGAGCCCACGAACAGCTCGTCACCACGCATGAGCAGGCTGTGACCATAGCGGTCGCCGGCGGCATAGCCATACAGGGTCTGCACCCGTTCCCAGCCGCTGGCCGTGCGGCGGAACACGTCCACCATCTCCGTGCCCGGCAGGCTCTGCTCGCGCAGGTTGGCCACCGCCAGGCGGTCGCCCTGCAGGGCCACGTTGTAGCCGTAGGCGTAGGTCAACAGAGGCGGGAAGAGTTGGGCCACCTGCCGCCAGGCGGCGCCATCGTATTCGAACACGAAGGCCGAGCCACTGGTCCGGAACTTCACCGCCGGCGCGCCCACGGCCAGCCGGTCGCCGTCCAGCGCCACGCTGAAGCCGAAATTGCCCTCCGAGCCGGGCGGGGCGGCGAAGCGTGCGCTCTGCTGCCAGGCGCCGCCGGCGCGGCGGAACAGATACACGGCCCCCCGGCCGCCCTCGTCGAAGGGGGCGCCCACGGCCAGCCGGTCGCCGTCCAGCGCCACGCTGAAGCCGAAGTCGGCCCCGCGCTGCGCCGGGTCGGCGTGCAGCACGGCGCGCTGGGCGAAGTCGCCGGCCGCCAGGCGCGTGACGGTGATGACGTAGGTCTGCCGCGTCTGCCCGTCCGGCGCGGTGACCTCCACCTCGATGCGATTGCTGCCCTCGGCCAGTGGGATGGGGGCCGAGGGCTGGCCCGCCACGAGCGGCTGGCCATTGAGGCGCAGGCTGGCACCGGCGGCCGCGGGGCTGGCCGTCACTTGCACCTGGGTGACCAGAAAGCCGGCCGCCGCCGTGTAATCGTGCCGCGTGGGCTGGAACACCTGATCCAGCCCCATGGGAGAGAGGGTCAGGGAGGCCAGCGTGGCGTCGGTGGCACCGCCCTGCCCCGTGCCGCCCTGCCCCGTGCCGCCCTGCCCCGTGCCACCACCACTGCCGGGGCGGCTGCCGGAGTCGTCCAGCACGTCGTCATCCACCCGCCGGACGGTGATGTGGTACACCCGGTGGTTCACCTCGTTGAGGGAGGTCACTTCCACCGTGATCTCGTTGTCGCCCATGGCCAGCGGGATGTCCGGGCTGGGCTCGCCCGAGCGCACCTTCTGGCCGTTGACGCGTATCTTGGCCAGGACGTTCTCACCCTCCGGCACCACCCGCACGCTGGTCACGCCGCGCGGCACGCGCACCGTGTAGCTGGACCGGTCGGGCGAGAAGGGCGGCTCCAGTTCGCCGCCCGTCACCGTCAACCCGGACAGACGCGCCAGATCGGCGGCGCCGTTGCTGCCCACGCTGCCCCCGCACCCGCACAGGGCCAGCAGCGTCCCCAGAAACAGCCCCATTACTCGCCACCACATGTTGTTTTCTCCGTGCGTCATCACCCCCTCCAAGCCACCGGGGGCAAAAAAGCTAGCAGGTTATCCGCCCGGCTGAATGCGACTCACTACCCACTTTGAGGGGCGCCCAGCCGACGAGTTCGGCCGAATCGGGGATAGACAGTCACCGATGCACCACCACCGGAGAGGAACAATGGCGGGGGCGGCAGGCCCTTGCCACCCCATCGCCGGAACTGTGACCGGCACAACGCGCACGGCACGGCCAAACAGGTAGGCTTACCGACTCACGACGCTCCCGGCCCCACTTCAGGCAACTGCACACACCGAACGCATGATTTCCAATCCTTCCCCACCATTGAGGAGTGTCCACATGCACAAAAAAACCCCAGGATCGAAGAAACTGCTGGCCGGTGCCATCGCCGCCGCCCTGCTCCCGGCGGCAGGCCCCCTGCGCGCCGCCCCTCCGGCACCCGCCAACGAGCTCACGTTCACAAAAGAGGTCACCTCCCCGGTGCGGCACTGCAACAGCGCCGACCTGCAGACCTCGGGCAAGTGCCGCGCCGTTGGCCCCAACCGCTACCAGATAACCTATGCCTACTGGGTACAGAACCGCACCGGAAGCACCCGACAGGTACAGATCTACGACGACATCCAGAAAGAGTTCGGGACCGACATCACCATCATCCGGGTGGCCAACGCCGAACATTCGACGGGGGGGTTGTACGATATCGACGACACGGTCGACTCGGACGGCAAGGACTCGGACAACCGCGCCGAAACGCCGGCCACCAACGACGACGACGATGCTATCGATGTCCTGGTGAACAGCGCCTTTACCGGCGCCACGGGCGGCGACATTGCGCTGCTCCCCGCCGCCCAGCCCCTGCCCGCGAACAAGATGCTGGTCGTGGTGGCCACCTTCGAGGTGGAACTGCCCACACCGCTGCCCACCAAGGTCGATACCCAGGCCACGCTGGGCGACGGCACCGAGACCCCGGCCGATGACGATACCGCCAATATCGTCACCTTCTACATCCCGGCCCGGATCAAGACGGGCACCTTGGGCGGCGCCGGCTGCGCCACCGGCGCCGACCCGGTGGGCAATGAGCTGGTGCAGAACGGCGACTTCTCCGCCGTCGTCTCCCTGGACTCCGGCGATACCCCCCCGCGCACCCTCACCACCGCCGACAAGGCGACCCTCAGGTTCGACAGCGACCTGCCCTACATGGGCAGCGGAGAAGACCTGTATCCCGATTTCGACACCGGACCGGGCGTCATCGGCATCAACCAGCACGCCATGCTGGGCCACCCCACCGAGCAGATGCCGCCCCACACCGGCCCCAACAACTGGCTCATGTACGCCCACAAGGCCACGGGCGACA
The DNA here is from genome assembly GCA_027031685.1 of Gammaproteobacteria bacterium. GTDB lineage: Bacteria > Pseudomonadota > Gammaproteobacteria > UWMA-0217 > UWMA-0217 > JALVPS01. The sequence continues at coordinate 3,266 of JALVPS010000210.1, forward strand.
CCAACACCGTGTGGAAACAGAGCTTCACCGGCCTTACGGCAAACGAGGAATACCAGTTCTCCGTGTTGGCCAGCAATGCCCTCTTCCCTGGCTTCAAGGAAAATGCCTCCACCAGGGCCATCTATGGGCCCACGGTCCGCCTGAAGGTGCAGGGGGGCAATGGCGATGCCACCACCATGAGCAATGCCGAGGTGACCATTCCCCTGGAGACGACCGCCGAAGGGGATTTCTGGCAGCGGCTGGTGGGCACATTCACCCCCACCGGCGACAGCGCCACGGTATCCATCGAGGTCACGGCGGGTAACGACGCGCCCGGCACGAGCGAATTCGACGTGCTGGGCCTGACCGGCGTGAGTCTCAAGTCCTGCAGGGCCACCACCGGCGGCACCGCCATCACCGGCGGCACGGGGGATGCCAATGGCTCCGGCAACTCCGGTGAGGGTGATGGTGGTGGCGGTGGTGGCGGCCTGAGCGGCCTGCTGCTGGGCCTGCTCGGCCTGGGAGCATACCGCCATTGGCGGCGCTGAGCCGGCTGCAGGCCACTGGCAAATCGGGAAAGGGCGGGCACCCTGCCTCCGCCCTTTCCCTGTCGGCGGCGACTCGGCCCACACATCGCCCCCCGACAGGGTTCTCGTCCCCGATCCGCCAAGGTGCCAGCCCCCCCGTGGCGACAGCGCCTCACCCGGAGATGCGCGCACACCCTGCCGCAAGGAACCTTTGCCCGTCGAGCCCGCCCAAATCAGGGGCGGCCGCCCCCGCGCCCCGCGGGGAAACAACGGGCCATTGCTTTGGGGGCAAATCCTTGCCCCCGGTTACAGGAACTGTGACCGGTACACCGCGCACACCGCAGTCAAACGGATAGGATCGTTGACCGCGGTTCCCCAGGGCCCGCTGCAGACAGCCCCGCATCGACCGCACGGTTTCCAGTTGTCCCTACCACTCGAAGGAGTGCCACATGCCCAAGTTGAAGGAGTGCCACATGACCAAGACCCCAGGATCGAAAAAACTGCTGGCCAGCGCCGTCGCCGCCGCCCTGCTCCCCACGGCGGGCGCCCTATACGCCGCCCCCAATGCGCCGGCCGGCCAGGTCTCGCTCTTCAAAGAGCTGACCTTGCCCGTGCGGCATTGCGACAACGCCGACCTGGTCACTGCCGGCAAATGCGCTGGCTACGGCCCCAACCGCTACCGGGTGACCTACGCCTACTGGGTGCAGAACCGCAGCGGTGCCGACGCCAATGTGCAGGTCTATGACGATATCCAGGCAGAGTTCGGCACCGGCGCGAATATTGTCTACACCAAACTGAGCAACGCCGAACACAGGACGGGCGGGTTGTTCGATATCGACAAGACGGTGGATTCGGACTCCACCGACAGCGACGGGGATCCCGCCACGCCGGGGGCAGCGGACGACAACGACGCCATCGATGCCACTACAAACGGCGGTTTTGACGGCACCACCGGTGGCGACATCGCGCTGCTCGCCGGCGCCTCCCAGACCCTGCCCAACAACAAGATGTTTGCCGTGGTGCTCACCTTCGAGGTGGAGCTGCCCACGCCGCTGCCCACCAAGATCGATGCCCAGGCCACGCTGAACGATGGCAGCGCCGACGCTCCCACGACGGACACCGGCAACTCCAATACCGCCACTTTCTATATGCCGGCCCAGGTCAAGACGGAAACCCTGGGCAGCAACGGCTGTGCCACCGGCGCCGACCCGGTGGGCAATGAGCTGGTGCAGAACGGCGACTTCTCCGCCACCGAGCAGACGGCCCTTGGATTCGACAGCGACCTTCCCTACATGGGCAGCGGCGAGAATCTCTATCCCGATCTCACCGCCGCCACTCCGGGAGTGATCGGCATCAACCAGCAGGCTTCGCTGGCCTACCCCATCGGGCAGATGCCGCCCCACACCGGCCCCAACAACTGGCTCATGTACGCCCACAAGGCCACCGGCACGACCACCACGGTGTGGAAGCAGGATCTCACCGGCCTCACGGCGGGGGAGGAGTACCAGTTCTCCGTACTGCTCAGCAACACGCTAAAGCCCGGTTTCAAGGAAAGCGAAGCCGATACCACCAAGGACATCTACAAACCGACGGTTCGGCTGAAAGTGAAGGAAGGCACGGGCACCGCCCAAC
>JALVPS010000211.1 GCA_027031685.1 Gammaproteobacteria bacterium
GGCCAGGGTGTCGGCGCGCACGCCCAGCAGGGCCTGCTTGGCCCGGTTGCTGTAGGTGACGAAGCCGTAGCCGAAGCTGGCCGAGCTGCCGGGGATGTCGGTGAGCACCTTGGCCAGCCAGCCGCCGGTGCAGGACTCGGCGCAGGTGACAGTGGCGCCGCGCGCCTGCAGGACGGCATGGAGCTGGCGGGCGAGGGCGTCCAGATCGGTCATGGCGTTGCTCATTATAGATCCGCCAGGTGGCCCGCCGCTGACGCAGGTCAAGGGGCGACGGGCCCGGCCGCCCTAGAATCGGTCCTACAGCACGGCAGGTGACCCAGTGGAATCCCGTCTCCCCGTCAGCGACATCGCGGCCCCCGAGCGCGCCCCCGAGGGGCGGGCGCGCATCGACTGGGCCTGGTCCGAGATGCCCGTGCTGCGGCGCCTGTACGAGCGCTTCCAGCGCGAGGCGCCGCTGGCCGGCCTGCGCATCGGCGGCTGTCTGCACATCACCACCGAGACGGCCAACCTGGCCCGCGTGCTGGTGGCCGGCGGGGCGCAGGTGGCCCTGTGCGCCAGCAACCCCCTCAGCACCCAGGACGACGTGGCCGCCGCCCTGGTGCGCGACTTCGGCGTGCGCGTGTACGCGCGGCGCGGCGAGGGCACCGACACCTACTACCGGCACATCCACCAGGTCATCGCCCACCACCCGCAGATCACCCTGGACGACGGCGCCGACCTCATCTCCGAGCTGCACAAGCGCCATCCGGGCCAGCTGAACGAGATCCTCGGCAGCACCGAGGAGACCACCACCGGCGTCATCCGCCTGCGCGCCATGGCCCGCGACGGCGCCCTGCGCGTGCCGGTGGTGGCGGTCAACGACGCGCTCACCAAGCACCTGTTCGACAACCGCTACGGCACCGGCCAGAGCGCCCTGGACGGCATCCTGCGCGCCACCAACATCCTGCTCGCCGGGCGCTGCTTCACCGTGGCCGGCTACGGCTGGGTGGGGCGCGGCATCGCCCGCCGCGCGCGCGGGCTGGGCGCCAAGGTCATCGTCGGCGAGGTGGAGCCGCTGCGCGCCCTGGAGGCGGCCATGGACGGCTTCGAGGTCATGCCCCTGCGCCAGGCGGCGGCGCGCAGCGATTTCATGGTCACCGCCACCGGCGACAAGCACGTCATCGACGCGCCCCACTTCGCGGTCATGAAGGACGGCTGCGTGCTGGCCAACGCCGGCCACTTCGACGTGGAGATCAACATCCCCGCCCTGCGCCAGCTGGCCGTGGACTGCAGCCGGCCGCGCCGTCACGTGGAGGAATTCGTGCTGCGCGACGGGCGCCGCATCCGCCTGCTGGCCGAAGGGCGGCTGGTCAACCTGGTCGCCGCCGAGGGGCACCCGGCGGCGGTGATGGACATGAGCTTCGCCAACCAGGCGCAGGTAGTGGCCTGGCTGGCGCGCGAGGGGCGCCGCCTGCCGCACCGCGTGCACCCGGTGCCGGACGACATCGACCGCGCCGTGGCGCGCCTCAAGCTGGACACCCTGGGGCTGGAGATCGACCAGCTCACCCCCGAGCAGGCGCGCTACCTGCAGTCATGGCGGGAAGGGACCTGACCGACGACGCGGCACGCCGCGAGGAGCTGCTCGACGCCATCCGCCGCGAGGTGCGCGCCACCGCCCACCTGACCGACCGCGACGCCCT
>JALVPS010000212.1 GCA_027031685.1 Gammaproteobacteria bacterium
GCGAATAAGTGAGATTCGCGGTACGGTAGTCGTAATCGATCAGCCCGGAAGAAAGCCCTTCTTCATAGCGAATGGCCCGCGCCCCCACGGAGGCGTTCAGGCTGTCGCGCTCGCTCAGGCGGTACTGGTAGGAGGGGTCGAGGCGATACTCCGTACGTCGCTTGCCCACCGACACAATGCCCGTATCCTCCAGCTCCGAAGTCAGCGTCGTATTGCGCACCACGTTCGCGCTGAGGCCCACTTCGCCCCGCTCCTGCAACAGACGGGTAGAGAAGGTCAGATACTGGTCGTTGGAGTCGACGTTGGCGCTGGAGTCGTAGCGGCGGAACACCAGTTTGGGGGTGAGGCTGGTGCGCACGGCCTCGGTGTCGTTGTGGAACTTGCCGCCCACCTCCAGCACCACGCCGGTGGACTGTTCGGGGTTGGTGCTGGTGAAGCGGATGTTGTCGTTCGCTTCCAGATTGGCCCGGGCCCACGGCTCGACCTGCCATTCGCCGGCGCAGGCCAGCCCGGTCGCCAGTGCCAGGACCCCCACTCCGGTCCTGCCCATCGTTTTCCACATGGTAGTCAATATAGTCAATCCCTGTCCTGGGCGGCCACGCGACCGCCTGTTTTTCTGATTGCTCGCCGCAGGGCGCCCGGCTCAGGGCACCAGTACGGTGTCACCGCTCTGCAGCAGGATGTTCTGCTCCAGGTGACGGCCCTTGAGGATCTGCTTGTAGTTGAAGGGAATGGCCTTCTGCTGGCCGGTGACCCGGTCGCGGCGCAGGATCTTGATGCCGTCCAGGTCGGCAAAGGGCGTCACCCCGCCGGCCATGCTGAGGGCCTGCATCACGTCGGTATTGGCGTTGATGACGAACTCGCCGGGCCGCTTGACCTGCCCCAGCACGAAGATCTTGTTGCCGGCGATCTTCTTGACCGACACGGTGACCGCCGCCTCCGGAATGTACTTCTGCAGACGCCGCGTGATGTCGGCGCGAATCTGGTCCACCGAGCGGCCGGCGGCCTGCACGTCACCCACCAGCGGGAAGGCGAAGCTGCCATCGGGCCGCACCACCACCTCACGCTGCAGCTGCTCCTCGTCCCACACCGACACGAACAGCACATCGCCAGGCTGCACGCGGTAGTCCGCCTGCACGGTCACGCCCCCGACCTCGGCGGCCTGCAGCGGGGCCAGCAGCAGCCACGGCAGGGCCAGCAACCACGACCAGAACGGGACGATGCGCGACATCTTCTTCATGGAATCCTCTTGTTTGTGCGTTGTGGGCTGCGAATCCGAACACCGCCGGGCCAGCCCGGCGGGACGGCGCTATCATAGCAACCGCCCCTGAAACTCGTAAGCGCACCGGAAGCACCCTGTCACACTTCGACTACATCGCAATGGGAACCCGTTCAAATTTTCACCCATCCGCAGCCTGCCGCCCCGAGCCGGCCCCGTGGACGACCTGAGCGACTGGCGCGAACGCGTGGCACCGCGCGGCAGCGCCCTGCACTACGCCCTGCTCGACCTGCCCGACGCGCAGCGCGCCCCCGTCCTCGCCCTGCACGCCCTGGCCCACGAGCTGCTGACCGTGGCCGACCGCTGCCAGGAGCCGGCAGTGGGCGAGCGCAAGCTGGACTGGTGGCGCGGCGAGCTGGCCGCGGCGCAGGCCGGCCGGGCCAGCCACCCCCTCACCCGCGCCCTGCAGCCGGCCCTGGGCGGGGGGCTGCTGGACGGCGACGCCCTGCAGACGCTGGTGGACGGCGCGGCCATGGACCTGCGCGGCGAGGCCTGGCCCGATTTCGCCGCCCTGCAGCTGTACCTGCACGACACCGGCGGCGTGCCGGCCCAGCAGCAGGCGCGCCTGTGCGGCGCCCGCCACCGCCACACCCTGGCCGCCGCCCAGCGCATCGGACTCGGCCTGCGCCTGGCGCAGCTCCTGCAGGACCTGCCCCACCACCTGCGCCACGGCCGCCTGCCCCTGCCCCTTGATGAGCTGGCGCGGGCCGGCGTGCCCCCCGAAACGCTGATCCCCGGCCGGACCCTGCCCGCCGCCACGGCCCTGTTCGACGCCCAGCTGCGGCGCGCCGCCGACCTGCTGCGCGCGGGCCTGGCCCGCCTGCCCGACGACGAGCACCTGCCGCAGCGCGCCCTCGTCGTGCAGGCCGAGCTGACCCTGGCCCAGCTGGCGGAGATCCGCCGCGACGGCTGCCAGCTGCTGGCGCGGCGCGTCACCCTAACCCCCCTGCGTCAGTGGTGGATCACCGGCCGCACCCTGCGCCGCCTGCGGCGCCGATCCGCTACAATCGCCGCGCCCTGACACCACCGAGGCCACCATGCCCCCCGAGGAACTGCTCCGCTACGCGCCCCCCGCCGACCTGCTGGCCGGGCGCACCGTGCTCGTCACCGGCGCCGGCGACGGCGTGGGCCGCGCCGTGGCCCTGGGCTGCGCCCGCCACGGGGCCACCGTCATCCTGCTCGACCGCGACGTACCGGCGCTGGAGTCCTGCTACGATGCCATCGAGGCCGCCGGCGGCCCCCGGCCGGCCATCTACCCCCTGGACCTGGCCCAGGCCGGTGTCGACGACTACCGCCGCCTGGCGGATATCGTGGGCGAGCAGTTCGAGCGGCTCGACGGACTGGTCAACAATGCCGGCCACATCGGCGCCTTCACCCCCTTCGCCCAGTGCCCGCCCGAGCTGTACCGCGAGGTCATGGCCGTCAACCTGCACGCCCCCTTCTTCCTCACCCAGGCCTGCCTGCCCCTGCTGCAGGCCGCCCCGGACCCGGCCATCGTCTTCAGCACCCACCACCTGCAGCGCGCCTACACCGCCCCCTTCGGCATCGCCAAGGCCGGCCTGGCGGCCCTGCTGGCCATCCTGGCGGACGAGCTGGACACCGACCCCGCCATGCGCGTCAACGGCCTGGATACCGGCCCCCTCAACACCGCCATGCGCCGCGCCCACTACCCCGGCGAGCCCTGGGCCGACCGGCCCGCGCCGGAATACGTGGTGCCCGCCTACCTCTATTTCCTCGGCCCGGACAGCCGCGGCCAGACCGGCCACGACATCAGCCTGCAGCCCGCCTGAAGGCGCACTCCGCGCGCAGGCAGCAGTCCGCGCAGCGCGGCCGCGGCCGGCACACCGACTTGCCCTGCTGCACGATCAGGGCGTGATACTCGTTGAACAGGGCCACGTCGCGCGGCAGGGCCGCCTCCAGCTCGGCGCGCAGCGGCTCGTAGGCCTGCGTGTCGGTCAGCCCCAGGCGCGAGAACAGCCGCCGAGTATAGGCGTCCACCACGAACACCGGCCGCTCGAAGGCGTACAGCAGGATGTCGTCGGCCGTCTCCGGGCCGATGCCCTGCACCGCCAGCAGCGCGCGGCGCAGGGCGGGGGTATCCTGGCGGCGCAGGGCCTCGAAGCCGCCCTCGGCCAGGTACCAGCGGCAGAAGGCCCGCAGCCGCCGCGCCTTGACGTTGAAATAGCCGGACGGCCGCAGCCAGACCGCCAGCCGCTCGGGATCGGCCGCCACGATGGCCCGCGCGTCCAGCGCCCCGGCTGCGCGCAGGTTGGCAATGGCCCGCTCCACATTGGACCAGGCCGTGTTCTGGGTGAGGATGGCACCCACCATGATCTCGAAGGGCGTCTCGCCCGGCCACCAGTGCTGGGGCCCGAAGTGGGCCAGCAGGCGCTCGAAGACGGTCAGGAAATCGCGCATGGCTCGCGCGTCGAGGTGGGGTCAGCGGCGCCGGCGGCGGCTGCGCCGCGGCCGCTCGGTGCGCAGGCGGCGGGCCGGCTGCAGGCCCACAGCGGCGTACAGGCGGCGCGCCTCGTCCGGGGTCAGCTCGCGCCAGCGGCCGGCCGGCAGGTGGCGGTCCAGCGTGAGCGGCCCGTAGCGGATGCGGATGAGGCGGCTCACCGTCAGCCCCACCGCCTCCCACAGGCGGCGCACCTCGCGCTTGCGGCCCTCGCGCAGCACCACGTGGTACCAGTGGTTGGCGCCGCTGCCGCCGGCGTCCTCGATGGCCTCGAAGGCGGCCGGCCCGTCCGCCAGCTGCACGCCCTCGCGCAGGCGGCGCAGTGCCTCCGGCGTGGCCCGCCCCAGCACGCGCACGGCGTACTCGCGCTCGATGCCGCTGGCGGGGTGCATAAGGCGGTGGGCCAGCTCGCCGTCATTGGTGAACAGCATGAGGCCGGAGGTGTTCAGGTCCAGCCGCCCCACGGCGATCCAGCGACTGGTCTGCATGCGCGGCAGGTGCGCGAACACGGTGGGCCGCCCCTCCGGGTCGCGCCGGCTCACCACCTCGCCGGCCGGCTTGTGGTAGAGCAGCACGCGCAGCGGCGCCTGGTCGAGGCGGGTCAGGGCCACCGGCCGGCCGCGCAGGCGGATCTCGTCGCCCGGCCCGGCCCGGTCGCCGAGGCGGGCAACGCGGCCGTTCACCTGCACCAGCCCCTCGGCCAGCCAGCGCTCGATCTCGCGCCGTGAGCCGTAGCCGGCCCGCGCCAGCAGCTTCTGGATGCGTTCCGGTTCGCCCGTCGCCGGGCGTCTGTCCTTTTTCACCGTGCCTGCTCCGGCCACGAAAACGGCAGGGGCCGGCAAAGGCCGGCCCCGCGCGTTCCCTGGCCCGTGATGTCTCCGTCAGCTGTCGGAATAGGCCTTCTCGATGCTCTCGCGGCGCTGCTTGGCCTCAATGGACAGGGTGGCCGTGGGGCGCACCAGCAGGCGCTCCAGGCCGATCTCCTCGCCGGTGTCCTCGCAGTAGCCATACTCGCCCTCGTCGATGCGGCGCAGCGCCTCGTCGATCTTGCGCAGCAGCTTGGACTCGCGCTCACGAATGCGCAGCTCCAGCCAGCGCTCTTCCTCCAGGGTGGCGCGGTCGTTCTCGTCCGCCTCGCGTTCCTGGTTCTGCAGCAGCTGTTCGGTCTCCTTGATACCGTTGATGATCTCCTGTTTCTGCTTCAGCAACAGTTGGCGGAAGAACTCCAGCTGTTCTTCGTTCATGTAGTTTTCCTTGGGTTGCTTGAGCAGCTCTTCTTTGGTCAACACGGTCTGGTACCTCGTGGTGGTCAAAAACGTCGATCTCCCTGACTCGACGGCCCACCGGAGCGGACCGTCCGGCACCCTCCCTAGTGTCCGGTGCCGGGTGCGAAACCCGCGCATTCTACAGGAATCGTTCCACTGGTCTAAATCGGCGTGGCGGCCAGAATGGGGACGGCCTCGCAGTTTTCCAATGCCACCACCGGGCTCGCCCGGCCGGGCGCGAGCGGCCACCGGGGGTGCTAGAATCGCCCGGCGAGCCCCAGCCACCCGCGCCGTGAACGCCCACCGCCGACGACCCGCTTCGGTCCGCCTGGTCAGCAGAGCCCGGCCACAGCGCGGACAAAACAACACGGGCTGCCCGCAGCCAAGGGGCAGGGAGT
>JALVPS010000213.1 GCA_027031685.1 Gammaproteobacteria bacterium
GCGTTCTGGATCAGGTCGTCCAGCTGCGGGATGAGGCTCTCGGCGCCCTCCAGGGAGAAGCGTTTCTGCCCCACGTACTTGGCGTGCAGGTAGCGCTCCAGGCTCTCGGCCGAGGTGAGCCGCTCCAGGATGTAGCGCCGCTGGCTGGGGGTGTACTCCGGCGCGGCGCGCACGCTCTCCAGGTGGTGCTGTACCCAGCGCTTCTCGGCCGTGCTGCTGATGTGCATGTATTCGACGCCGATGGCGCCGCAATAGGTCTGCTGCACGATCTCCAGGATCTCGCGCAGGGGCAGCTCGGCCGGCGCCACCAGCGAGCCGGTGTTGAAGCGCGTGTCCAGGTCGGCCTCGCCCAGGCCATGGTAGGCCAGGGTCAGCTCCTCCACCTGCCGCTCGGGGCCGTCCTTGAGGGGGTTGATGTGTGCCTGCAGGTGGCCCAGGAAGCGGTAGCTGTTGATGAGCTGCAGCACGCGCACCTGCTTGCGCACGTGCTCCAGCGTCTCGCGGTCGATGCCGGGGGCGCAGGGGGGGGTGGTGGCGGCGCGCCGCGCCAGGTCGCGGAAGTACTGGCGGATCTCCGAGTGCAGCGCCTCGCCCTGGATGCCGTCCACGCGCGGCAGGCCGGCAAAGAACTCGCGCCACTCGGGCGGAACCGTCTCGGGGTCGGTCAGATAGCGTTCGTAGAGCTGCTCCAGATAAGCGGCATTGCCGCCGTCCAGCAGGGATGCCTCGCGTTCTTCTTCCCAGCTTGGCGGGGCTTCGGTGGTTGGGGCGGTCATTGTCTGTAATCTAGTCCCTAGCTGGTGGTTTGCAAAGCGTGTGGCGGGGCCACTGTGCCTCGATGTTGCATACCCTGTCGGCAGGGGTGATGGATGCTCTGTTAAACTGCCACGCCACCGAGCACGGGCCGCGCCGCAGCCATCCACGACCATGTTCATGACCGACGACATCACCCCCCTCCTGGACGGCCTCAACGCCGCCCAGCGCGAGGCGGTCACCAAGCCGCCGGTGCCGGTGCTGGTGCTGGCCGGCGCGGGCAGCGGCAAGACGCGCGTGTTGGTGCACCGCATCGCCTGGCTGATCGAGGTGGAGCGCGTCTCGCCGTTCGGCATCCTGGCGGTGACCTTCACCAACAAGGCGGCCGCCGAGATGCGCTCGCGCGTGGAGCAGCTGCTGCAGATCCCGGCGCGCGGGCTGTGGATGGGCACCTTCCACGGCATCGCCCACCGCCTGCTGCGCGCCCACTGGCAGGAGGCCGGCCTGCCGCAGAACTTCCAGATCATCGACAGCGACGACCAGCGGCGCCTGGTGAAGCGCGTCATCCGCGGCCTGGCGCTGGACGAGACGCGCTGGCCGCCCAAGCAGGCCCAGTGGTACATCAACGCGCGCAAGGACGAGGGCGCGCGCCCGGCCCACCTGGAGGACAGCGGCGACCCGGTGGACCGCCAGCTGGTGCGCATCTACGCCGCCTACCAGGCCGCCTGCGAGAAGGAGGGGGCGGTGGACTTCGCCGAGCTGTTGCTGCGCGCCCTGGAGCTGCTGCGTGACACGCCTCACCTGCTGCACCACTACCGCGAGCGCTTCCGCCACATCCTGGTGGACGAGTTCCAGGACACCAACACCCTGCAGTACGCCTGGCTGCGCCTGCTGGCGGGCGAGGCCAACCCGGTGTTCGCGGTGG
>JALVPS010000214.1 GCA_027031685.1 Gammaproteobacteria bacterium
CTGCTGCGCGCCGCCGGTCGGGCCATTGCCGACTTCGGCATGATCCGCGCCGGCGACCGCATCCTGCTCGGCCTGTCCGGCGGCAAGGACTCGCTGTCCCTGCTGCACGTGCTGGCCCATCTGCAGCACCACGCGCCGGTGGACTTCGAGCTGGCGGCGGTGACCATCGACCCGCTGGCCGGCACCTACACCCCCGCTCCCCTGGGTCCGTGGCTGGCCGAGCGCGGCATCCGCTGGTTCCACGTGCGCGAACCCATCGTCGAGCTGGCCGGCAGGCACATGGACAACGACTCCTACTGCGCCTTCTGCGCGCGCATGCGGCGCGGCCTGATGTACAAGACCTGCCGCGCCCACGGCTACAACGTGCTGGCCCTGGGCCAGCACCTGGACGACCTGGCCGAGAGCTTTCTCATGTCCGCCTTCCACGGTGGCCGGCTGCAGACCATGAAGGCCCACTACCGGGTGGACGCCGGCGACCTGCGCGTGATCCGCCCCCTGGTGTACGCCCGCGAGCGCCAACTGCGCGACTTCGCCCGTCAGGCGAGCCTGCCGGTGATCGAGGAGAACTGCCCGTCCTGCTTCGCCATGCCCACCCAGCGCGAGCACATGAAGCGCCTGCTGGCCGAGGAGGAACGCCACAACCCGCGCCTGTTCAAGACGCTGCGCACCACCCTGCTGCCCCTCATGCGCGAGGGCATGCCCGACGACGAGGGCGGCGATGCGTGACCGGCTGGCCCTGCACTTCCTGCTGGGCCTGCGCCATCTGCCCCTGGGCCCGGCGCAGCGGCTGGGGCGGGCCACCGCCGGCGCCCTGTGGCCGCTGGCCAGGCGTGCCCGCCGCGTGACCCGGGCCAACCTGGCCGCCTGTTTCCCGGACGCCGACGACGCCTGGCGCCAGGCCATCGCCCGCGAGAGCTTCCGCCAGCTGGGGGCGGCCCTGTTCGAGGCGCCGCGCCTGTGGCGCACGGACGGCGCGACGCTCACCGCGCAGCTCGACAACCCGGCCGCCCTGCACGAGATCCTGGACCGCTACCGGCGCGGCGAGGGGCTGGTCATCGCCTGCCCCCACCTGGGCAGCTGGGAGTACATCGGCCTGCTGTTCGCCCATCACACGCGCATGACCAACCTGTACCGGCCGCCGCGCATGACCAGCCTGGACGGGCTGCTGCGCGACGGCCGCCAGCACACCGGCGCCACCCTGGTGCCCACCGACGCCAGCGGCGTGCGCGCCCTGGCCCGGGCCCTGGCCCAGGGCGAGTGCATCGGCATCCTGCCCGACCAGGAGCCGCAGGCCGGCGCCGGCACCTTCGCCCCCTTCTTCGACCAGCCTGCCCTGACCATGACCCTGCTCACGCGGCTGGTGCGCAAGCGTCGCACGCCGGTGTGCTTCGTGGTGGCCGAGCGCCGCCGCGGGGGACGCTTCCGCCTGCACCACCACTGGGCCGACGAGGCCCTCTACCACCCGGAGCACGGCCCGGCCGCCCTCAACCGCAGCGTGGAGCGGCTGGTGCGCGCCCTGCCGGGACAGTACAACTGGGCCTACAAGCGGTTCCGGGAACGGCCGCCGGGGCTGGCGGCGCTCTATTGAGGCAGGAGCGGGGTGGCGGTCAGGCGCCGTCCAGGCGCACCAGCATGCGGCCGTGGCTCTGAGCGGCCAGCATGCGCTCGCACCAGGCGGGCACCTCGTCCAGGGCGATCTCGCCGGCGGCGATGTCGTCCAGCCGCGGCGGGCGCAGCGGGCCGGCCAGGCGCTGCCAGATGGCGCGGCGGCGCTCGGCGGGCACGTCCACCGAATTGATGCCCAGCAGGCTGATGCCGCGCAGGATGAAGGGCATGACGGTGGTCTCCAGCAGGTAGCCGGCGGCCAGCCCCACGGCGGCGATGTTGCCGTGCGGGCGCACGGTGCGCGTCAGCCAGGCCAGCCAGTCGTCGCCCAGCATGTCGATGGCCCCACCCCAGCGGGCGGTCTCCAGCGGCTTCTCGCCGAAGTCCACGTCCTGCCGCAGCAGGATCTCGGCCGCGCCCAGACCGCGCAGCCAGTCGGCCCGGTCGGCCTTGCCGGTGACCGCCACCACATCAAAGCCCAGCCCGGCCAGCATCTGGACGGCCAGGCTGCCCACCCCGCCGGTGGCGCCGGTGACCACCATCGGCCCCAGGTCCGGCCGCTGGTGGTTCTCCTCCAGGCGCTGGATGGCTAGGGCGGCGGTGAAGCCGGCGGTGCCCAGCAGCATGGCCTGGCGCGGCGTCAGGCCGGCCGGCAGGGCCACCACGCAGTCGCCCGGCACGCGCACCCACGCCGCGTAGCCGCCGTCGATGCGCTCGCCCAGCCCGCAGCCGGTGACCAGCACGGCATCGCCCGGCCGCCAGCGGGGATCGGCGCTGGCCAGCACCTCGCCGGCCACGTCGATGCCGGGGGTGAGCGGCAGGCGGCGCAGGATGCGGGCGCGGCCGGTGACGGCCAGGGCGTCCTTGTAGTTGACGGCGCTGTAACGGCCGGCGATGACCACCTCGTCGGGGCCCGGTTCGGGCGGGGCCGGCTGGGGCTCCAGCTGGCAGTGGCGGTCGGCGAAGCAGCGCAGGGCCCGGCTCACGACGCCGCCTCCTCCACCGGCCGCGGCCGGCCGTGCTCGTCCACCGCCACGTACACCACCTCGGCGCGGGCCACGCGGATGATCTGCGGCGCGCGCGGGTGGCGCTCCACGTACACCGTCACCTCGGTGGTCATGGAGGTGCGCCCCACGCGGGTGATGCGGGCGTACACGCTCACCATGTCGCCCACGTGCACCGGCTGCTCGAAGACGAAGCGGTTGACGGCCACGGTGACCACCCGCCCGCGGCTGCGCCGCACGCAGGGGATGCTGCCGGCGATGTCCACCTGGCTCATGACCCAGCCGCCGAAGATGTCGCCGCCGGCGTTGGTGTGTTCCGGCGTGGCCGGCACGCGGATCTGCAGGTCCTCGGCGGGGGGCAGGGTGTCCGGGCTGTTCATCGCACGTCCTGGTAGAGGGCCTCGACGGCCTCGGCATGGCGGCGCAGCACCTGCGGCCGCTTGACCTTGAGGGTGGGGGTGAGCAGGCCGTCGTCCACCGTCCACGGTTCCAGCGACAGCCAGGCGCGGCGGATGACGGCGTAGCCGGGGAACTCGGCCAGGCGCTTCTGGATGCGCGCCAGCACGGCCTTTTCCACGAAGCGCTCGCGCAGGCTGGCGGGGTCGTCGGGATCGACGCCCAGCTCCTCCGCCAGTCGGGCCCACTCGTCGCGGTTGAGCACCACCAGGGCGGCCAGGAAGGGCCGCCCCTCGCCGATGACCATGACCTGGTCGATGAGCGGGTCGAGGGCGATGGCCATCTCCATGTCGGCGGGCGGCACCTTCTCGCCGTTGGTGAGCACGATGATGTCCTTGATGCGGCCGGTGATATAGATGTGGCCGCCCTCGTCGATGCGCGCCTGGTCGCCGGTGTGGAACCAGCCCTCCTCGTCGATGGCCGCGCGGGTGGCCTGCTCGTTCTGCCAGTAGCCCATCATTACCGACGGGCTGCGCGTGAGCAGCTCGTCCTGCGGGCCGATGCGCACCTCGATGCCGTCCAGGGCCAGGCCCACGCTGTCCGGGATGTTGTCGTCGGGGCGGTTGGCGCTGATCACCGGGCTGGTCTCGGTCAGCCCGTAGCCCTGCAGCAGCGGCAGGCCCAGGCCGATGAACAGGCGCGCGATCTCCGGCGGCATGGCCGCCCCGCCGCACACCGCGTAGCGCAGGCGGCCGCCCAGGCGGGCCATGACCTTGTCCGCCACCAGCCGCTTGAGCAGCGGCCACAGCAGGAGGCGCGGATGCCAGCCGGCCCGCCCCTGCTGCACCAGGAAGCGGTGCCAGCCCACGGCCACGGCCAGCTCGAACAGGCGCCGGGCGCGCGGCGACTGCCTGGCCAGGTTGCCCTGGATGCGGGCGTACACCCGCTCGTAGATGCGCGGCACGGAGATGAGGATGGTGGGCTGCTGGCGCAGCAGGTCGTCGGCCAGCTGCTGCACGGAGCGGGCGTACACCACCTCCGCCCCCACCAGCATGGGCAGGTAGTAGCCGGCCGTGCGCTCCAGCATGTGCGACAGGGGCAGGAAGGACAGGAAGCGGTCCTCGCCGGACAGCATGTGGCCGTACACGCGGGCCGTGGCCTGGGCGTTGTAGAGGATGTTGCGGTGGCTGAGCATGACCCCCTTGGGCCGCCCGGTGGTGCCGGAGGTGTAGACGATGGTGGCCAGCTCGTCGGTGGCCGACTCGCGCGCCAGCACCTCGCCCTCCAGGCCGAACAGCCAGGCGTTGAGCGACTCCAGCCGCTCGTCCTGGGGCTCGTCCTCCGCCTCGATGCGCGTGACGCTCACGATGCGCTGCAGGCCGGCCAGCTCGTCCTTCACCTTCTGCAGGCGCTTCCAGTGGCGCCGGCCCTCCACCACCAGCAGCTTCACCCCCGCCTCGCGCACGATATAGGCCACGTTGTCGGGCCGGTCGTCCACGTACAGGGGCACGGTCACCAAGCCCAGGCCCAGGGCCGCCTGGTCGAACACCACCCACTCGCGCGAGTTGCGCAGCATGATGGCCACCCGGTCGCCGGGGGCCAGCCCCTCCTTGAGGAAGGCCTGCTGCCAGCGCCCCACCTCGGTGGCCATGGCCGCCCAGGGGGTGGCGCACCACTCGCTGGCGGCCGGGTCGAAGTGGCGGTAGGCCACCTTGGTGGGGGTGGCCGCCACGCGCTCGCGGAACAGCGCGGGCAGGGAGGTGAGTCGGGCGGGATTCAGCGACATGGTCACTCCAGCAGGCGGGCCAGCCACAGGCGCAGGCGCAGGCCCCAAGCTGTGGTATAGCCCATTTCACGAAAACGCACCCGGCCGGCGCCGTCCACCACGTAGAAGGCCGGCACCGCGCTCACCCCCAGGCGCTGCGCCAGGGCGCCGCTCTCGTCCACCACCGTGCGCCAGTGCAGGCCGTGCACCTCGAGGAAGGCGCGCACCTTGTCGGCATCGCCGGACTGCATGGCCACCGTGAGCACCGGCCAGTCCCGCGCCACGCTGGCCACCGCGCCGCGCTCGAGGCGGCAGATGCGGCACCAGCTGGCCCACACGTGCAGCAGCCAGGGACGGCCCCGGTAGTCGGCCAGCGACACGGGCCGGCCGTCCAGGTCGGTGGCGTGCAGGTCCGGCAGCGGGCCGTGCAGCATGTCGCGCTGCAACCAGGCGCGCGCCCCCAGGTACAGGGCCAGAAACCGCAGGGCCTCCCCCGCCAGCAGCACGGCGCGGCGGCCGCGGGAGACGGGCGGGGATTGGAAGATCACTTCAGCCGTTGCAGGCGGGTCAGGGAAGTGCTCCTGAAGAAAGACGCAGGAAAGGAAGATCCCTTTGCAGGATGATGTAC
>JALVPS010000215.1 GCA_027031685.1 Gammaproteobacteria bacterium
TCATGCTCATCTCCCTGCTGTACATGTACAGCAAGGGCGGCAGCTTCGACATCCTCGACCTGCACCACCTCAAGCTGGGCCTCACCGAGCAGGTGCTCATCTTCCTCGCCTTCCTGCTCGCCTTCGGCGTCAAGGTGCCCATGTGGCCGGTGCACACCTGGCTGCCGGACGCCCACGTGGAGGCGCCCACCGGCGGCTCGGTGATCCTGGCGGCCATCATGCTCAAGATCGGCGGCTACGGCTTTCTGCGCTTCTCGCTGCCCATCACCCCCGACGCCTCGGCCCAGCTGGACTGGCTGATCATCCTCATGTCCTTGGTGGCCGTGGTGTACATCGGCTTCGTGGCCCTGGCCCAGCAGGACATGAAGAAGCTCATCGCCTACTCGTCCATCGCCCACATGGGCTTCGTCACCCTGGGCTTCTTCATCATGTTCCAGATCTACCGCAGCACCGGCGACTACGGCGGCGCGCGCATGGGCATCGAGGGCGGCATGATGCAGATGATCTCCCACGGCTTCATCTCCGGCGCCATGTTCCTGTGCGTGGGGGTGGTGTACGACCGCATGCACACGCGCCAGATCGCCGACTACGGCGGGGTGATGCATCGCATGCCGCTGTTCGCCGGCTTCATGGTGCTGTTCGCCATGGCCAACGCCGGCCTGCCGGGCACCTCGGGCTTCGTGGGCGAGTTCCTGGTGGTGCTGGCCAGCTTCAAGGCCAGCTTCTGGATCGCCTTCCTGGCCGCCACCACCCTCGTGCTGGGCGCCGCCTACACGCTGTGGATGGTGCGCCGCGTGCTGTACGGGCCGGTGGAGAGCGACCGGGTGATGAAGCTCGATGACATCAATGCCCGCGAGTTCCTGTTCCTGGCCCTGCTGGCGGCGGTGGTGCTGCTGCTGGGCGTGTGGCCCGATCCGCTGTTCCAGGTGATGCACGCCAGCATCGACCAGCTGGTGCAGCACGCGGCCGTCTCCAAACTCTGACCGAACCGGGTTCGTCATGACCGATCTGTCTGCCCTGCTGCCGGAAATCGCCCTGCTCAGCCTGACCTGCGTGGTGCTGGTGGTGGACCTGTACCTGCCGGCCGAGCGGCGCGCCGTCACCTACTGGCTCACCCAGCTCACGCTGGCGGTGGCCTTCCTGCTCACCCTGGCCGGGCTGGGCGAGGCACCGCAGCGCCTGTTCGATGGCGCCTTCCTGCGCGACACCCTGGGCGATGTGCTCAAGCTGTTCATCTACGGCATCACGGCCGGGGTCTTCCTGTACGCGCGCCCCTACCTGCGCGACCGCGGCCTGTGGCGCGGCGAGTTCCACGTGCTGGGGCTGTTCGCCGTGCTGGGCATGATGATCCTGGTGTCCGCCGGCAGCTTCCTGTCGCTGTATCTGGGCCTGGAGCTGCTGGCCCTGTCGCTGTATGCGCTGGTGGCCTTCGACCGCGACTCGGCCCGCGCCTCGGAGGCGGCCATGAAATACTTCGTGCTGGGCGCCATGGCCTCCGGCATGCTGCTGTACGGCATGTCCATCCTGTACGGGCTCACCGGTTCGCTGGACATCGCCACCGTGCACGCCCAGCTGGTCCGCGCCGGCGGCGCCCCCGACGTGAGTGTGGTGTTCGGCCTGGTGTTCCTGCTGGTGGGCATCGCCTTCAAGTTCGGCGCCGTGCCCTTCCACATGTGGGTGCCGGACGTGTACGAGGGTGCCCCCGGGGCGGTCACCCTGTTCGTCGGCTCGGCGCCCAAGATCGCCGCCTTCGCCATGATCGTGCGCCTGCTGGCGGAGGGCATGGGCAGCCTGCAGCCGCACTGGGAGGACATGCTGGTGGTGCTGGCGGCGCTGTCCATCGGCCTCGGCAACGTGGTGGCCATCGCCCAGCGCAACCTCAAGCGCATGCTGGCCTACTCCACCATCTCCCACGTCGGTTTCATCTTCCTGGGCATGCTGGCCGGCTCGCGCCAGGGTTATGCCGCGGCCATGTTCTATTCCCTCACCTACGCGCTCATGGCGGCCGGCGGCTTCGGCATGGTGGTGCTGCTCAGCCGCCGTGGCCACGAGGCCGAGTGGCTGGACGACTACCGCGGCCTCAACGACAGCCATCCCTGGTTCGCCTTCCTCATGATGCTGCTCATGCTGTCCATGGCCGGCGTGCCGCCGCTGGTGGGCTTCTACGCCAAGCTGGTGGTGCTGCAGGCGGTGGTGGATGCCGGCCACGTGTGGCTGGCCGTGTACGCGGTGCTCATGAGCGTGGTGGGCGCCTACTACTACCTGCGCGTGGTCAAGCTCATGTACTTCGACCGGCCGCTGGGCGAGGCGCCCGTCACCTCCGGACTGGACGCCCACGTGCTGCTGTCGGCCAACAGCATCGCCCTGCTGCTGCTGGGCCTGTTCCCCTCCGCCCTCATGGCCCTGTGCCTGTCTGCCTTCCGCTGATCGGTCGGGGGGTGTGACGGGGGTTGAAATTTTCCCGCCCGGCCCTTACCATTCGCCACCTCTGATGCGGGGTGGAGCAGTCTGGCAGCTCGTCGGGCTCATAACCCGAAGGTCGCAGGTTCAAATCCTGCCCCCGCTACCAAATTAGAGGCCCCGTCAGGGGCTTTTTTATTGCCGGCGGCCCGGGAGCGGCGGCAAGGACGAGTTCACTGGGCCCGCGGGGCCCATTTTTGTTTGCGGAACGTTTGCGTGACCAACGAGACACGGCATCTGGAGGACATCATCCGCCCGGTGGTGGAGAGTTTCGGCTGCGTCCTGTGGGGGGTGGAGTTTCGCCCCTTCAAGCGCAGCGCACTGCTGCGCGTGTTCATCGACCGCCCCGAGGGCGGCGTGACGCTGGCGGACTGCGCCGACGTGAGCTACCAGCTGAGCGGGGTGCTGGACGTGGAGGACCCCATCGCCGTGCCCTACACGCTGGAGGTGTCCTCGCCGGGCATCGAGCGTCCCCTGCTGGACTACACTCACTACCGACAATACCTGGGCCAGCAGGCCAAACTGCGCCTCAAGTGGCCGGTGGCCGGCGCCCGCAACTACCGCGGCATCATCCGCGCCGCAGACGACGAGCGACTCACCCTGGAGACGGCGGACAGGGTGGTGGAGATCCCCTGGGACGCCATCGGCCGGGGCCGGTTGCTCGTGGACATTCAGCCAGGACAGAGCAAGCAGCGATGAACAAAGAGATTCTCGTAGTCGTCGATGTCGTCTCCAACGAGAAGGGCGTCGACAAAGAAGTCATCTTCGAGGCGCTGGAGGCCGCGCTGGCCTCGGCCACGCGCAAGAAGTACGGCGGCGACATCGACGTGCGCGTGGAGATCGACCGGGAGACCGGCGAGTACCGTACCTTCCGCCGCTGGCAGGTGGTGGACGACGAGGACCCCGAGTTCGAATCGCCGGAGCGGCAGATCCTGTACAGCTATGCGGTGCAGAAGAATCCCGACATCCAGGTGGGCGAGTACATCGAGGAGCCCATCGAGTCGGTGGAATTCGGCCGCATCGCGGCGCAGACCGCCAAGCAGGTCATCGTGCAGAAAGTGCGCGAGGCTGAGCGCCAGCAGGTGGTGGACGCCTACAAGGACCGAGTGGGCGAGCTGGTCATGGGCCTGGTCAAACGCGTCGAGCGGCGCGGCGTGTTCCTGGACCTGGGCGGCAACGCCGAGGCCTTCATCCCCCGCGAGTGGATGATCCCGCGCGAGAACGTGCGCATGGGCGATCGTGTGCGCGGCTACCTGGCCGAGGTGCGCTCCGAGCTGCGCGGCCCGCAGCTGTTCGTGAGCCGCACAGCGCCCGAGTTCCTCATAGAGCTGTTCAAGCTGGAGGTGCCCGAGGTGGGCCAGGGCCTCATCGAGATCCTGGGCGCCGCCCGCGACCCCGGCCTGCGCGCCAAGATCGCCGTCAAGTCCAACGACCCGCGCCTGGACCCGGTGGGGGCCTGCGTGGGCATGCGCGGCTCGCGCGTGCAGACCGTCTCCAACGAGCTGGCCGGCGAGCGCGTGGACATCATCCTGTGGGACGAGAACCCGGCCCAGTTCGTCATCAACGCCATGTCGCCGGCCGAGGTGGTGTCCATCGTCGTGGACGAGGAAAAGCACAGCATGGACATCGCCGTGCCGGAGGACAAGCTGTCCCAGGCCATCGGCCGCAACGGCCAGAACGTGCGCCTGGCCAGCCAGCTCACCGGCTGGGAGCTGAACGTGATGACCGCCGAGGAGGCCGAGGAAAAGAGCGAGGCCGAGGCGCGCCAGCTCATGGAGATGTTCATGGAACAGCTCGACGTGGGCGAGGACGTGGCCGCCATCCTGGTGCAGGAGGGCTTCACCAGCGTGGAGGAGGTGG
The DNA here is from genome assembly GCA_027031685.1 of Gammaproteobacteria bacterium. GTDB lineage: Bacteria > Pseudomonadota > Gammaproteobacteria > UWMA-0217 > UWMA-0217 > JALVPS01. The sequence continues at coordinate 4,321 of JALVPS010000215.1, forward strand.
CCTACGTGCCGGCCGAGGAGCTGCTGGCCATCGAGGAATTCGACGAGGAGATCGTGGAGGAGCTGCGCAGCCGGGCCCAGGATGCGCTGCTCACCAAGGCCATCGCCCTGGAGGAGGAGATCGAGACCGCCGAGCCGGCGGAGGACCTGCGCAACATGGAGGGTATGGACGAGGAGACGGCCCGCCGGCTGGCCGCCCACGGCATTGTCACCATGGAAGACCTGGCCGAGCAGTCCGTGGAGGACCTGCTGGAAATCGAGGGCATGGACGAGGAGCGCGCCGCGCAGTTGATCATGAAGGCCCGTGAGCCCTGGTTTGCGGAAAGTGCGGGTTGAGAAGGCAGAGTGCCCAAGAGGTAACAGACCATGAGCAAAGTGACCGTTAGACAGTTGGCTGAGGTGGTCGGCACCCCGGTAGAGCGCCTGCTGGAACAGATGAAGGAGGCGGGTATCGAGGCGCAGGGCGCCGACTACCCCATCTCCGACAAGGACAAGCTGCGCCTGCTGGAGCACCTGCGCAAGGCCCACGGCAAGACCGGAGAGCCGGGCAAGGCCCGCAAGATCACCCTCAAGCGCAAGGCCGTCACCGAGCTGAAGGTCAAGAGCGGCACCGGCCGGCCCAAGACCGTGGCCGTGGAGGTGCGCAAGAAGCGCACCTACGTGCGGCGGCCCGCCGAGGCCGAGGCGCAGCAGCCCGAGGCCCCGGCCGCCGAAGCAAAGCCGGCCCTGACCCGCCCGGTGAGCAAGACCGAGCAGCTGGCCAAGCAGGTGGAGGCCGAGCGCCGCGCCCTGATGGAGGCCGCTCGCCGCAAGGAGGAAGAGGAGCGCCGCAAGGCCGAGGCGCGCCGCCGCGCCGAGGAGGCCGCCCGCCGCAAGGCCGAGGAAGAGGAGGAGAAGAAGCGTCGCGAGGCCGAGGCCCTGGTGGCGGCGGCCGCAGCCCCGCCCCCACCACCGCCGCCGGCCGCCGAGAAGCCACGCGGCAAGAAAAAGAAGGCCGCCAAGGGCGAGTCCACCCGCTACGGCCGCAAGGAATTGCACGTGGAGGCCGGCCGCGGCGGTCGCCGCAAGACGCGCGCC
>JALVPS010000216.1 GCA_027031685.1 Gammaproteobacteria bacterium
AGGTGCTGATGGTAGGGCTGGGGCTGTTCAGTAAGGCGCTGCGCGCCTTCCCCCTCATCCCGGCCTTCTCCCCCCGGAGGGGAGAAGGTGAACCGATGCGGGACTCCGGCGACCGGCTAGCGGCCTGGCAACCGGATGGGGTGCGGGAGGACTGGCGGCAGCGCTGGGGCTGTTCAGTAAGGCGCTGCGCGCTTTGCCCCCTCATCCCGGCCTTCTCCCCCAAGGGGGAGAAGGTGAACCGATGCGGGACTCCGGCGACCGGCTAGCGGCCTGGCAACCGGATGGGGTGCGGGAGGACTGGCGGTAGCGCTGGGGCTGTTCAGTGAGGCGCTGTACGCGTGCCCCCTCATCCCGGCCTTCTCCCCCGAGGGGGAGAAGGGGTCCGGATGGTGGACACCGGCAGCGAGGCAACGGCCTTGTGCCTTGGCGGGGCGGCGGTCTGGCGCGCCTCAGGGCCGCGCGGCCTCTTCCAGCAGGGCCTCCAGGCCGGGCATGTGGGTGCCTTCCCAGTACACCTGGCCGCATTGCTGGCACTGCCAGAAGTGCTGGTAGTAGCGGCGGGTGCGGGGTTCGAGGAGGGGGGCGACGGCGGCCTTGTCGACGGCGCGCACGAGGCCGTTGCATTTGCTGCAGCGGGCGAAGGGACGGGCGCGGGGTTGCAGGTGGTAGCGGTCGAGGACTTCGCGCAGTTGCTGCAGGGGCTGGTCGGAGCGGACGTAGTAGCCGTGGCGCACGATGCTGCGCATGAGCAGGCGGCGGTCGCGGGTGAGCAGAATGCGGTCTTCGCGGGCGGACAGGGCGGCGATTTCGGCGTCGTCCCAGTCGTTGCGGTAGAGGGTGTCGAAGCCCATGAGGCGCAGCAGGCGGGCCAGTCGGCCGAGGTTGACGTCCACCACGAAGCGGGCCTCACCGGCGGGCGGCGGCAGGAGGCTGGGCAGGGGGATGTGGTAGGTGGGCGGGTAGACGGCCACGCGCTCGCCGCCGCGCAGCAGGTAGTGGAGGGCGGCGGGCTGGTCATTGATGAACAGGGCGGCCACTTCGGTGTGCGGCACGCCGAGCCGCTCGATGCGGTCCTTGACGGCGGGGGTGCCGAGGAAGTCGTGGGGGATGTCGCGCTGGCGCAGGTCGTGGGGCAGGAAGTCGTTGAGCGGCCCGTAGAAGCGGAAGGTGGCGCGCCGGGTGCCGGGATCGGTGGGGTTCATGGCCCGCCCAGTATGCCGCGCCGCCGGCGCTCAGGCCACCGCGTCCAGACCCCAGGCGACCAGCAGGACGGCCAGGTCCGGCACGTCCCAGTCGGGCGGGGCGACGCCGTCCGGCAGGGGGGCGCCGGGCGGGAAGCGGCCGGTGCGCACCAGGGCGGTGCGCATGCCGAGGCGCTGGGCGCCGAGGATGTCGGTGTCGGGGCGGTCGCCCACCATGACGGCGTCGCGGGCGGCCACGCCCAGCTGGTGCAGGGCGATCTCGTACAGGTGCGGCTCGGGCTTGCCGATGACCACCGGCTGGACGCCGCTGGCCACGGCGAAGGGGGCCACCAGGGCGCCGCCGCCCGGCAGGACCACGGGGCGGCCGTGGCGGGTGCCGTCGAGGTTGGCGTCGGGGTTGGTGGCCACCAGGCGCGCGCCCCGCAGGATGAGGTTGATGCCGGTGGTGAGGCTGTCGTAGTCGAGGCCCGGGC
>JALVPS010000217.1 GCA_027031685.1 Gammaproteobacteria bacterium
TAGGTGCACAGACTGGCATCGGCGCGGGCCTGCCTTTCCCAGTTATGCATGCTTATCCGGTAGTAAAGCCCGCCGGCGGCGGCAGCTCCACATCCTCGCACCGCACGTCCCCGACCTCGGCATGGGTGGGTCCTTCCCACAGCCAGTCACAGAGGGCCGCGACGGCCGCGGGCGGACCGCAGGCCAGCACCTCGACCCGGCCATCGGGCAAATTGCGGGCATGGCCGCTGATCCCCAACGCCTCGGCCTGCCGCTGGGTGGAGGCGCGATACCACACCCCCTGCACGCGACCGCTGACCAGACAGCGCCGGCAGATCATGGCAGCTCGATCCGCGCCGGCAGACCCGCGCGCAACAGGCGCTCGCCACTGTCGAATTGCACATCGAGAGGATATTTGCCGTCACCGTCCGGCTCCAGCCCAATGGCCTGCACACGCCCCGCATGGGTCCTGCCGGCCACCTTCACATCGACCTTCTGCCCCGGCTTCAGCGATGACAGCCTGTCCGCATCGATCATCGCCCGCGCCAGCATCACCCCGGCGCGCGCCACCACCAGCAGGGGTTCGGCCTGCAGCGTGCTGACCACGGTCTGCCCCGGTTCAGCCTGGCGCTGCAGCACCCAGGCGGCGAAGGGGGCGCGGATCCGGCTGTATTCCAGCTCCCAGCGCGCCTGGGTGAGCCGTGCCTCGGTGGTCTTCAGCGTCGCCTCGGCGCCAGCCAGGGCGATCTTGGCCAGCGCCAGGTCGTGGTCCGCCAGCAGGGTGCGCTCGTAGAGCTCCTGGGTGCGCTCCAGCTCGCGGCGGGCCTCATCGAGGTCGTGTTGCCGGCCGACGAGCTCGGCGTCCAGGCCGGTGACGCGGGCCTGCAGGGGCCGCGCATCCAGCGCCAGCAGCACCTGTCCCCGCTTCACCCGCTGACCGGGCACGGCATCGACACGCTCGATCACCCCGGAAACGGGGGTACCCAGGGCCACGCGCTGCGCCCATTGCAGCCGCGCGTCCAGCCCCTCGGCGAAGACCGTGGCACAGGGCAGCCACAGGGCCAGGGCGATCATGCTTACCGCCACATGCATCATGGTTGGCTCTCCTCGTTGAGCGTCACATCCTGGCCCAGCAGGGCGCGCACACGCCCCCAGGTCAGGGCAATTTCGTAGTCGACCCGGGCCTGCTGCAGACGCACGTCGGAGGTCTGCGTCATGGCGTCGCCGAGATCGCTCTTCACTTCCAGTTCATAGAGGGCGCGGCTGCGATCCAGGTAGAGGTCGCGGTAGTCGGCCTGCACCGCCAACTCCTGGCGCCGGGCGCGCAGGCTGTGCAGCGAACTCCAGGCATCCAGCACCGCCTCGCGAATCTCGCGCCGCCGGCGCTCCAGCAGGGCGCGGGCGTTGAGCAGCTCGGCGCGGCGCTGGCTGACCTCGGCCTCGCTCTCGCCGCCGGTGGTGATGGGCACGTCGAGGGTCACGGCCACGCGCCAGGGGGCATAATTGCCCTGTTCGCGGGTGTAGGCCGAGACGTCCGCCTCGCCATTGAGCACCGGGCGGCGGGTGGCCTGGGCCGCGCTGAGACGTTCCTGGGCGCCCTGCACCGCCGCCTGCAGGGACTTCAGCTCCGGGTTGGCGGCCTCTGCGCGTTCGAACCACCCCCCCACCTCGGGCATCTCGCGGCCGATGTCGGC
>JALVPS010000218.1 GCA_027031685.1 Gammaproteobacteria bacterium
CAGCGCGGCCGCCTGCCGGCCCTGGTCACCCGCGACGACCTGCGCGGCGACCTGCACTGCCACACCAGCGCCACCGACGGCAAGGCGGGCCTGGAGGCCATGGTGGCGGCGGCCCGCGAGGCCGGGCTGGAATACCTGGCCATCACCGACCACAGCCACCACCTGCGCGTGGCGCGCGGTCTGGACGCCTCGCGCCTGCTGGCGCAGATGGAGGCCATCGACCGCCTCAACGAGCGCCTGCAGGGCTTCCGCGTGCTCAAGGGCATCGAGGTGGACATCCTGGAGGACGGCCGCCTGGACCTGGACGACGACGTGCTGTGCCGCCTGGACCTGGTGGTGACCGCCGTGCACAGCCAGCTCGACCTGCCCCGTGCCCGCCAGACGCGGCGCATCCTGCGCGCCATGGACTCGCCCTGCTTCACCATCCTGGCCCACCCCAGCGGGCGCCTGCTGGGCACGCGGCCGGCCATGGACGTGGACATGGCCGAGATCATCCGCCACGCCGCCGGGCGGGGCTGCTACCTGGAGCTCAACAGCCACCCCGAGCGGCTCGATCTGGACGACGTGAACTGCATGGCCGCCCGCGAGGCCGGCGTGCTGGTGAGCATCAACAGCGACGCCCACACGATTCACGGTTTCGCCAATCTGGCCCATGGCGTGCTCCAGGCGCGGCGTGGCTGGCTGGGCGCCGCCGAGGTGCTCAATACTCGCCCGCTGGACGCCCTGCTGCCCCTGCTGCAACGCACCATGCAGCGCCCCGTGTCGGTTTGACGTTGGCCGTGCCCCCTGCTTGAATGCACCATTCGGCGCGATGAATCGGAATGCCAAACCGGTCGCAGAATGGCCACCTCTGGTGCAATGAGTGGACGAACGGTGCTTGGGGGGTACGAGAAAAGAGATGCTGATCAAGAATCTTTGCCTGCCGTTCGACCATACTCTCGCCATCACGACAGGCAATGGATACTGGGAGCACGGAGCAGGAAAGATGGAACGGGAGACGGCGATCATGGAAATGGTGCACCGGGAATGCGGGCGGCTGGGGCTGCCACCGGCGCTGGCAGGACAGGCCGAGGAAGTGGCCAAGGCGGCCTACCGGCAGGGTTGCTCCGCCTTCCGCGCCATCCGGCGCGGTGTGGACAGCGTGGCGATCGCCCGCTGCGCGCCGTGCCGCCTGCGGCTGGTGGTGGACAACGTCAGCCACGCCGCCTGAACCGCCGCTACGCCCTGCGGGGCGCCGGTCGTGGTGGCCTGCAATCCAGTCCGGTGGATGGCGCCCGAGGGCGTGCGGCGGGGACAGCCGGGGGCGCTTCCTGGCGCGCGCGCCATATCCGCTTTCGCGGGGGGCGCATCTCCTGGCCCTTCCTTCCCCACCGGCCATTTCGTCTCATCATGCCGGTTCCACCACCGGCGGTGCGTGACCTATCAGGCCGTTGAAAATTACCCGCCTGATGCGATTTTTCCGGCTGTAAGCGGCGGATGGCGCATGGCAACACCTGCCCTCTGGCCAAAAACTGACCAATTTGGCCCGATTTCCCTGTTTCCGGGCACACCAACCCCTCGGACTTCGGCCCTCAACATGCCCCCACCCCCAGATTGCGCATGCGGACCAGGTTGTAGGCAGCCGCCCCCAGCACAAAGTGGAAGTCCAGCTTCTCACGCCCCACGAACCG
>JALVPS010000219.1 GCA_027031685.1 Gammaproteobacteria bacterium
AGCGGGTGCTGCGCTGGCTCGTCGTCACCCCCGACATGCACCGCGTGCACCATTCCTGGGAGGACGACGAGGCCAACAGCAACTTCGGCTTCAACCTGAGCCTGTGGGACCGCCTGTTCGGCACCTACCGCGCCGCACCGCGCGCCGGCCAGCAGGGCATGACCCTGGGCATCCACCACTACCGCGACCCGCGCCAGGTGGCGCGCCTGACTGGCCTGCTGTGGCTGCCCTTCCGCGGCCGCATCACCGGCTATGCCATCAACCGCCGGCCCTGGGACCAGTGAATACCCCTCGGTGACCTGAACCATGCACGACACCCTGCCCCGCCTGCACCCCACGGACTCGGACTTCCCGCCCCTGGCGCGGGGCCCGCTGGAGACCCTGCAGGTCAATCTCGGCTACCGCTGCAACCAGTCCTGCCTGCACTGCCACGTCAACGCCGGCCCGCGCCGCCGCGAGGTCATGGACGCCGCCACCGTGCGCGAGGTGCTCGACTTCCTGGCGCGGAGCGGGGCGACCACCCTGGACCTGACCGGCGGCGCGCCGGAGCTGAATCCGCACTTCCGCAGCCTGGTGCGCGCCGCCCGCGACCTGGGCGTGCACGTCATCGACCGCTGCAACCTGACCGTGCTGGAGCTGCCGGAGCAGGCCGGCCTGGCCGAGTTCCTGGCCGAACAGGGCGTGGAGATCGTCGCCTCCCTGCCCTGCTACCTGCCGGAGAACGTGGACGCCCAGCGCGGGCGCGGCGTGTTCGAGGCCAGCCTGGCCGCCCTGCGCCGCCTCAACGCCCTGGGCTACGGCGCCCCCGACGGGCGCCTGCTGCTGAGCCTGATGTACAACCCGGCCGGCCCCAGCCTGCCGCCCGACCAGGCGGCCCTGGAAGCGGACTACCGCGCCCGGCTGGCGGCGCGCGGCGTTCGCTTCAACCGCCTGTACAGCCTGGTGAACATGCCCATCCGCCGCTTCGGCAGCACCCTCGTCTCCCAGGGCCGCTTCGACGAATACATGGCCCTGCTGCGCGCCAGCTTCCAGGCCGACAATCTGGCGCGCGTCATGTGCCGTGGCCTGCTCAGCGTGGACTGGCGCGGCCGGGTGTACGACTGCGACTTCAACCAGATGCTCGGCCTGCCCCTGGGCGGCGGGGCGCCGCGCCACCTGCGCGACATCGACCCGGCCGGACTGCCCGGGCGGCCCATCGCCGTGGCCGACCACTGCTACGGCTGCACCGCCGGCCAGGGCAGCAGCTGCGGGGGCGCCCTGACATGAGGCTGTCCATCGTCGTGCCCACCCTCAACGAGCGGGCCTGCCTGCCGACCACCCTAGCCGCCCTGCAGCCGCTGCGGCGGCGCGGCCACGAGGTCATCCTGGTGGACGGCGGCAGCGACGACGGCACCCCGGCGCTGGCGGCCGGCCAGGTGGACCGCCTGCTCACCGCCCCCACCGGGCGCGCCAGCCAGCTGGCGGCCGGCATCGCCGTCGCCCGCCACGAGGTGCTGTGGCTGCTGCACGCCGACAGCGGCCCGCCACCGGGCGCCGACCGCGCCATCCTGCGCGCCGTGGCCGCCGGCCAGCCCTGGGGCCGCTTCGACGTGCGCCTGTCCGGCCGCCACCCGCTGCTGCGCGTGGTGGCGCGGCTCATGAACTGGCGCTCGTGCCTGACCGGCATCTGCACCGGCGACCAGGGCATCTTCGTCACCCGCGCCGCCCTGCAGGCCGTGGGCGGCCTGCCGCGCCAGCCGCTCATGGAGGACGTGGAGCTGAGCCGCCGCCTGCGCCGCCGCCACGGCCGGCCCACCTGCCTGCGCCCGCCGCTGGTCACCTCCAGCCGGCGCTGGGAGCGGCACGGCATCCTGCGCACCATCCTGCTCATGTGGGCCCTGCGCGCCGCCTATGCCCTGGGCGTGCCGCCGGAGCGGCTGGCGAGGTGCTACGCGTGAAGCATCTAGTGCAGGTGTTCGCCAAGGCCCCCGAGCCGGGGCGCACCAAGACCCGCCTCATCCCCCTGCTGGGGGCGGAGAGCGCCGCCGCCCTGCACGCCCGCATGGCGCGCGACACCCTGCAGCGCCTCACCGCCCACCCCGACCTGGCGGTGGAGCTGTGGTGCCACCCCCACGACCACCACCCCTTCTTCGAGGACTGCCGGCGACGCTTCGACGTGCCCCTGTTCCGCCAACGTGGCGGCGAGCTGGGGGCGCGCATGGACCACGCCCTGCACCACGGCCTGGACCGCCAGCCGCACGCCCTGCTGGTGGGCACCGACTGTCCCGGCCTGCGCGTCGACGACCTGCTGGAGGCGGGTCGCGCCCTGCAGGCGGGGGCGGACGCCGTGCTCGGCCCGGCCCTGGACGGCGGCTACTACCTGATCGGCCTGCGTCGGCCGCGCCCGCGCCTGTTCCGCGACATGCCCTGGGGCAGCGCACGCGTGCTGGACCTCACCCGCCACCGCCTGCGCCAGGCCGGCCTGCGCTGGCACGAGCTGACGCCGCGCGCCGACGTGGACCGCCCCGAGGACCTGCGCCACTACCCCCATCTGGCCGGCGCCGGAGACGCGCCGTGCTGAGGCGGCGGCAGGCGGCGTGACCACCGAGGCACCGGCCGAGGGCGCGCTGCTGTTCGTGTACAACGCCGACAGCGGCCTGTTCAACACGCTGTCCGACATCGCCCACAAGCTGCTCTCGCCGCACACCTACGCCTGCGACCTGTGCCGCCTCACCCACGGCTACCTGCGGGAGCGCGCCGCCTGGCGCGACTTCCTGGCCGACCTGGGCCGGCCCTGCCTGTTCCGCCACCGCGACCAGCTGGCCGAATGGCCCGAGCTGGCCGGCGAGGCCTTCCCGGCCGTGTTCCGCCGCCTGGGCGGCAGCTGGCGGCGCTGCCTGGGACCGGCCGAGATCGCCGCCTGCCGGGACCTGGCGGCGCTGCAGGACGCCATCCGCTCCGGCTGTACCTAGCGGGGCGCTGGCGGCTACCCGGACTCGCCGCGCACCACCAACACGTCGCAGGTCGCCTGGCGCAGCACGTGCTCGGACACCGAGCCGAGCAGGGCCGCCAGGCCACGCTTGCCGTGCGAGCCCACCACGATCAGGTCCACCGCGTTATCGGCCGCGAACTCGGTGATCTCCCGCGCCGCCGAGCCGCGCGACAGACGCACGTGGCGCTCCGCCTCCACCGCGCTGGTCTCGGCGCACAGAAAGTCCAGCACCTCGCGGGCGCGCGCCTGCAGCCAGGTGGACGGATCGGCGTCCTCGGGCGGGATCCAGTCGTTGGGAAAGTCTTCCGGAAAGTGGCCGATGACGTGCAGCAGGGACAGTCGCGCGCCGCTGGCGGTGGCCAGCCACTCGGCGCGCCGCACGGCCGCGGTGCCGGCCGGGCTGCAGTCCACGGCGGCCAGGATGTGACGGTATTCGGACATGATGCCCCCTCTTGCCCGGGTGGAGTCGCCGCCAGCTTACGTCAGGGGGCGGCCGGCGGTGCTGTCGCAGGTCAAGTCAGGCGCGGGCGCGCACCGTCACGGCGTCCCCCACGCGTAGCAGGCCGCGCCCGCGGTGCACCACGTTCTGCCCGAAGTACACCTTGTTGCCGCACCGCCGGTAGGTGGCCAGGGTGCGCAGCGGCTCCTGCCCCTCGCGCGCGCCGGTGTCCGGGTTGGTGGTGGTCATGACGCAGCGCGAGCAGGGCTTGACCAGCTCGAAGGGGATGTCGCCGATGCGGATCTCGCGCCAGTCGTCCTCGGCGTAGGGGGCGCAGCCGCTCACCACCAGATTGGGGCGGAAGCGGGCCATGGGCAGCGGCACCAGCAGGCGCGTGTTGAGGTCGGCCAGGGAGGCCTCGGAGATGAGCAGCAGGGGGAAACCGTCGGCGAAGCCGGTGCGGTCGCCGGGGCGGGCGTAGTCCGGGTCCACCGGGCGCACCACGTCCTCCGCAAAGGACACCAGCCGGCAGGGCCGGCCCAGGAACTCGCTCAGGGCAGCGTCCACATCCGCGTCCACGGCCAGCGCCTCCACCGTGTCGCGCCACACCTGCACCGGCAGGCGCGGGGCATCCGGCGCGGCCGGCGGCACGGCCAGGCGCGTGCCGTCGGGGAAGACCAGGGTCAGCGCCCCCGCCGGCGACAGCGCCGGCTGGATGAGCAGCAGGCGCGGCAGCTGGCGGCCGGTGAGGAACTGGCCCTGTTCGTCCACCACCATCCAGCGCCGGTCGTGGCGCAGGCCCAGGGCATCCAGTTCGGCCGCCGGCAGGGCGATGCCGCGCATGGACTTGACGGGGTAGATATTGAGCGCGCTGAGGCGGATGTCGATGTCGGTCATGGTGGGTTCGCAGAGCGGTCAGGCGGCGGCCAGGGCATCGGACGCCACGGTCACGTGGTAGCCGCCATACTTGCGGATGTTGAGCACGCCGCTGTCCAGAATCAGGTACTGGCCTTTGATGCCCAGCAGGGTGCCGCGCACCTCGGGCTCGCGGTCCAGGTTGAGGGCACGCACCTTGGCCGGCCACTGCCGCACCGGGTAGCGGATGGCCACCGGCTCGGCCGCGGGCAGGGCCGTCACGGCGTCGTCACCGTGTTCAGCGCGCAGGGCGTCCAGGGTGGGGGCGATGCGCGCCAGCAGGTCGTCGCGGTGGGCGGGCAGGTCGAGCGGTTCCGGCTCGCCCTTGAGCATGCGCTGCCACTGGGTGCGGTCGGACACGTGCGCCTTGCAGGCCATCTCCACCAGCCCGGACAGGTGGCGCGAGCGCACCTGCAGCACCGGCAGGGCCTGGCTGGCGCCCTGGTCCAGCCAGCGCGTGGGCACCTGGCTGGCGCGGGTGATGCCTACCTTGAGGCCGCTGGAGTTGGCCAGGTACACCACGTGCGGCCGGAAGCAGTGGTCGGCGGCCCAGTCCGGCTCGCGGCAGGTGCCGGCGGCGTGGTGGCACTGCTCGGGGCGCACGATGCAGGTGTCGCACTGCGCCAGACGGGTGAAACAGGGGTAGCAGTAGCCCTGGGCGAAGCTCTTGCGGGTGGCGCGCCCACAGTGGATGCAGCGGATGGTGCCGCTGTAAGTGATGCGCAGTGGCCGACCCAGCAGGGGATTGAGCGGGACGCGCGCCCCGTCCAGCGGCAGGGTGTATTGCACGGGGTCGGCCAGGGCCGTGTGCATCTTGGCGAGATGGCCGGATACCTTCATGGCCGGCATTGTAGCGCGCCCGGCGCGGCGCGCGGGCAAAAAGAAACCGGCCAGCGGCCGGCGCAGTTCGTCCCCCTACCTCCCCTGTGGGGGACGCGTCAGTTTCTTCTTGTCATGCCCATCGGCGACCGGCACGGCGGGGGCGCGCCACGGCCGCTGCCGGTCGCGCATGAACTGCTGATGGTTGCGGTCCAGCCAGC
>JALVPS010000220.1 GCA_027031685.1 Gammaproteobacteria bacterium
GGGTATGGCCGGGGCCTGCGCCTCCGGCGTCCCGATCGTCTCCGTGGCCAGGGGCGCGCGTTGCACGGCACGCACGCCGGACTGGATTTCCAGCATGTATTCCAGGTCCTGCTGGTCGAGCAGGCCCATCTCCACCAGGATGGTGCCGAGCGGCTTGCCCGATTCCTTCTGGGCGGCCAGGGCCGCCGCCAGGTCCTCCTCGCCGATGTAGCCGCGCTCCAGCAGGATGTCGCCCAGGCGCTGTCTGATGCGGGTGAGGTTGTCGTCCTCCGGGAAGTCGTGGGCGGTCTTGTCCCAGCCGATGGGCTCGCCGGTGAGCAGGTGGCGCAGGTAGATGCGCGTGGCGCGGGTGATGGCCAGGTAGTTGATCACCGCGCCCCAGATGTAGCGGGGTACCACCATGGGCAGGGCGCGCCAGCCGTAATACACCCAGGTCCACAGGTGGCGTTGCAGGATGCGGTGGGCCAGCACGGCCAGGTTGAAGTACACCAGCCACCACAGCGGGCTGTCCTCGGCGATGAGCGGCGCCAGCTGATAGCCGAAGGGGTCCAGGCGCAGGTGCAGGTTGTAGCCGGCGAAGACGATGATGGAGGCCAACCCCAGGGCGATGGCATGGCTGAAGAAGATCATCTTGCGGTCACGCCAGAACAGGTATTTGGTGCGCCAGTCGCCGCGCCAGCCGAAGCTCTTCCAGCCCTGGAAGGAGATGCCGATGGTCCAGCGCGTCTTCTGCCGCACCGAGGGCCAGAAGCGATTGGGGAAGTACTCGCGCGTGGCGATGTAGTCGCGGTGGCGCCGCTTGACTTCGCGGCCGCGTCGGTCCGTGTCGCTCACCAGCCGCTCGATGGGCACGCGGGCGAAGATCTGCTTCAGGCCGGCATCGCGCATGCGGAAGGAGAACTCGTAGTCCTCGGTGAGTGAATGGGTGCTGAAGTACTCGCCACTGGCGCCGGCGAAGTTGATGGCCCGGCGCGAGTAGGCAGTGCCCACGCCGGCGCCCGGCACCACGTTGGCGAACCACTCGCGCACCAGGATCTCCTTGCTGTGGAATTCGGCGAACTCGTCCATGTAGTGGCCGCCAGTGATCTCGTGCCACTTGCGCGGCAGGGACAGCACCGGGATCTGCACCAGGTCGAAGCGTGGGATGAGGTGGTTGAACAGGCGGAAGCTGAGGGGATGGATGACATCCTCGGCGTCCTGCATGATGACACCGGCGAATTCCGTCTCGTGCTCGTATTCGAAGCGGAAGATGTCCTCGATGATCTGGTTGAGGCAGTCGGCCTTGCAGGTGGGGCCTGGCGTGCGCGTCACCACCATGTGCACGTTGGCGAAGGTGGCGGCCAGGCGGCGTGCCTCGCGCTGGGTGTCGGGGTCATTGGGATAGACGCCGATGAACACCTCGTAGCGGCGGTAGTCGATGGTGTTGATGAGGTTGCTGACGGCATTGAACAGTACATCCGATTCCTGCCAGGCGGGCAGCATGAGGGCGAACGGCTTTTCGGGCGTCTGGAGCAGGTCGTCCACCGCCAGCGGCTTGTAACGGTGGCGCCAGAAGCGCAGCCTGCGCCAGGCCAGGTGCAGATAGAAATAGATGTCGATCAACAGGTCGTCGACGGCCGATACGGCGAAGATCACCGTGGCCACCACGAAGAAGACCTGCGCCATCA
>JALVPS010000221.1 GCA_027031685.1 Gammaproteobacteria bacterium
CAGGGGCCGCTCCGGCAGGCCCACGAAGGTGAAGGACCGGGCCGCCCCGGTCAGCTCCAGCACCCGCTCGGTGCCCGCCGGGGCGTCCTCGCCCTCGAGCTGCAGGGGCAGCGGCCGGCCCTGCCCGTCCAGCAGGCCCAGGCGCACGGGGATGAGGAAGGGCAGCTTCTCCGGCTGGCCGGGGGTGGGCGGGCACTCCTGACGCAAGTGCAGGGTGTAGCGGCCGGCGGCGGCGTCCCACTCGTCGCGCACGATGAGCCGCGGCGTGCCGGCCTGGTCGTACCAGCGCTGCATCTGCGACAGGTCGCGGCCGTTGGCGTCGGCCATGGCGTCGCGGAAGTCCTCCACGGTCACGGCCTGGCCGTCGTGGCGCTGGAAGTACAGGTCCATGCCGCGCCGGAAGCCGTTGCGCCCCAGCAGGGTCTCGTACAGGCGCACCACCTCGGCGCCCTTCTCGTACACCGTCACGGTGTAGAAGTTGTTGATCTCGATGTAGGACTGCGGCCGCACCGGGTGGGCCATGGGGCTGGCGTCCTCGGCGAACTGCCAGGTGCGCAGGGCGCGCACATCGTCGATGCGCTTGACGGCGGCGGAGGTCATGTCGGCGGTGAAGGACTGGTCGCGGAACACCGTCAGCCCCTCCTTGAGGCTGAGCTGGAACCAGTCGCGGCAGGTGACGCGGTTGCCGGTCCAGTTGTGGAAGTATTCGTGGGCCACCACCGCCTCGATGTTCACGTAGTCGGTGTCGGTGGCCGTCTCCGGCCGGGCCAGCAGCAGCTTGGAATTGAAGATGTTGAGGCCCTTGTTCTCCATGGCCCCCATGTTGAAGTCGTCCACCGCCACGATCATGTAGATGTCCAGGTCGTATTCCAGGCCGTAGCGCTGCTCGTCCCAGCGCATGGCGCGCTTGAGGGAGCGCATGGCGTGCCCGGTGCGGTCGATGTTGTGCGGCTCGGTGTAGATGCGCAGCGCCACCTCGCGCCCGGAGGCGGTGGTGTAGCGGTCCTCGCGCACGGCCAGGTCGCCGGCCACCAGGGCGAACAGGTAGCTGGGCTTGGGGAAGGGGTCGTGCCAGCGCACCCAGTGGCGGCCGCCCCCGGCCTCGCCGCGGGCCACCGGGTTGCCGTTGGAGAGCAGTACGGGGTAGCGGGCGCGGTCGGCCTCGATGGTGGTGGTGAACACGGCCATCACGTCGGGCCGGTCCAGGTAGAAGGTGATGCGGCGGAAGCCCTCCGCCTCGCACTGGGTGCAGTAGTTGCCGCCGGAGCGGTACAGGCCCTCCAGGGCGGTGTTGTCCTCGGGATGGATGCGCACCACCGAGCGCAGCTCGCCGCGGTCGGGGAAGTCCAACACGGTCAGGCCGGTCTCGTCCTGCCGGAAGCGGTCCGGTGGCAGGGGCTCGCCGTCCAGCGCCAGCGACAGCAGCTCGAGGCCCTCGCCGTCCAGGCGCAGGTCGGCGACGGGCGGGTGGTGGTCCGGGTTGCGCGCCAGGCGCAGGGTGCTGGTCACCTCCGTGTGGCCCTCGTGCAACTGGAAGGCCAGCTCGACGGTCTCGATGCGCCAGGCGGGCGGGGTGTAGTCGTGCAGGTGGACAGAGCGGGGCGTGGCCTCTTTCATGGACGATCGGATCCTTACTACGTGGGGGCTGCGCCGATCTTAGCATC
>JALVPS010000222.1 GCA_027031685.1 Gammaproteobacteria bacterium
GGGTGGTGGCGCCCTGGACGGCCAGACCCCGCGCCAGGCCGCCACCACCCCCAAGGGCCGGGAACGCCTCGAAGGCCTGCTGCTCGACTTCGAACACAAGAGCCGGGACAACCCCGACCAACCCTTCAACCCGGATGTGGACCGTCTGCGGCAGGAACTGGGGCTGGACGGCGGGGAAGACTGAGGCTCCCCCCGGGTCCGCCCGGAGGCGAAACACGGCATCGACGCCATCCTGCCGGCGAAACGCGGCCAGGGAGGCCGCCATGCGCCGCGGCCCGGCCATCCGCAGCGAGGCCCAGGCCCTGCCGGCGCTGGGGTCGCGGGAGAAGGCGGGAGGAGGCGGGTCACCCGTCCCTGGGACGACGCTCACATGGACGGCGCCTGCGGGCGGCCCGGGGCGCCCGGCGGGTCGCGTCAGTCCAGGGTCACCCAGGCGGGCCGCCAGGGGCTGCCGGTGGCCTCGCGCAGGGCCGCCAGCAGGCGGTCGCCGGGCACGGCCTCGCCCTCGAAGATGTGTTCGATGAGCACGGGGCAGCGGCTGGCGGCGGCCAAGCGGCCGCGCCAGCGCCAGGCGCCCAGGGGCGCGGCGTGGCCGCAGGCGGGACAGGTGAGGCGGGTATCGGGATCAGCGGGATCGCCCTGGTTGCGCCAGTCGGCCAGGGTGGCGCGGCAAGCGGGACAGGTCGGGCGGGCCCGCGGGTGGCTGTACCAGCGCGGGGCGGGCAGGCGGCCGGGCAGGTGGATGTGGCAGAAGGCGAGGTCGTCGCGCGGGGCGAAGTCCACGGCCGGGGCGCAGCCGAGGAAGGCGATGTGGTTGAGGAAGCCGGGTCCCACCAGGTAGCGGTCCGGCCGCCAGGGCGCGCCCAGCAGCCCCAGCTCGGCCAGCACGGCCTGCACGGCGGCGGGGTCGGGGTCGGTCGCCGCGCCGGCGCTGAGCAGCAGAGCGGGTCGGCCGTCGCTCACTTGCCCTGGCCGGCGATCTTGGCCCACGAGTCGCGCAGCCCGACGATGCGGTTGAAGACCAGTCCCTCGGCCTGCCCGGGGTCGCGCCGGAAGTAACCCTCGCGCTCGAACTGGAAGCGCTGCTCGGGGTCGGCCTCGGCCAGGGCCGGCTCGACCACGCCGGAGACGATCTGCAGGGAGTCGGGGTTGAGGTGCTCCTTCCAGTCGGCCACGGACTTGTCGGCGTCGGGCGTGGGGTGACGGAACAGCCGGTCGTAGAGGCGCAGCTCGGCGGGCACCCCGTGACGCGCCGACACCCAGTGGATGACGCCCTTCACCTTGCGCCCCTCGGGGTTGCGCCCCAGGGTGTCCGGGTCGTAGCTGCCGATCAGCTCGATGATGTTGCCGTCGTCGTCCTTGACCACCTCGTCGCAGCGCACCACGTAGCCGTAGCGCAGGCGCACTTCGCCGCCCAGCACCAGGCGCTTGAACTTCTTGTTGGGCGCCACTTCCATGAAGTCGTTGCGGTCGATGTACACCTCGCGGCAGAAGGGCACCTGGCGCGTGCCCATCCCCTCGTCCTTGGGGTGGTTGGCCACGGTGAGCCACTCCTCGCCGTCCTCGGGGTAGTTGGTGAGGGTGAGCCTGAGCGGGCGCAGCACGGCCATGCGCCGCGCGGCGGTCTTGTCCAGCTCGTCGCGGATGACGCCCTCCAGCTGCTCGTACTCCACCAGGTTGTCGGCCTTGCTCACGCCCAGCCGCTCGATGAAGCGGCGGATGCTGGACGGCGTGTAGCCGCGCCGGCGCAGGCCGGCCAGGGTGGGCATGCGCGGGTCGTCCCAGCCGGCCACCAGACCCTCGTCCACCAGCTGGGTGAGCTTGCGCTTGCTCATCACCGTGTACTGCAGGTTGAGGCGGGCGAACTCGATCTGCCGCGGGTGGCAGGGCACGCTCACGTGCTCCAGCACCCAGTCGTACAGCGGGCGGTGGTCCTCGAACTCCAGCGTGCACAGGGAGTGGGTGATGCCCTCCAGGGCGTCGGAGATGGGGTGCGTGAAGTCGTACATGGGGTACAGGCACCAGGCGTCGCCCGTCTGGTGGTGGATCAGCCCGCGCCGGATGCGGTACAGCACCGGGTCGCGCAGGTTGAGGTTGGGCGAGGCCATGTCGATCTTGGCGCGCAGGGTGCGGCTGCCGTCCGGGAACTCGCCGGCCCGCATGCGGCGGAACAGGTCCAGGTTCTCGGCCACGGAGCGGTCGCGGTAGGGGCTGTTGCGGCCCGGCTCGGTGAGCGTGCCGCGGTACTCGCGCATCTGCTCCGGGGTGAGGTCGTCCACGTAGGCCAGGCCCTTCTCGATCAGCTCCACGGCAAAGCCGTACAGCTGCTCGAAGTAGTCGGAGGCGAAGTACAGGCCGTCCCAGGCGTAGCCCAGCCAGCGCACGTCCTCCTCGATGGCCTTGACGAAGTGCTCCTCCTCCTTGGCCGGGTTGGTGTCGTCGAAGCGCAGGTTGCAGGTGCCCCCGTAGTCGCGGGCGATGCCGAAGTTGAGCACGATGGACTTGGCGTGGCCGATGTGCAGGTAGCCGTTGGGCTCGGGCGGAAAGCGCGTGGCCACGTGGTCCACCCGGCCGGCGGCCAGGTCGGCGTCGATGATCTGACGGATGAAGTTGCTGGGCTTGTCGGGTCTGTCCATGAAACGGTCCTGCACAGTAGAAGGGGCCGCCGAGGCGGCCCGCTGTCCGGGGTGGATAAAAAGATATTGTACCGCGCCCGCGCGCTTCAGTCGGGGCAGCGCCGCGTCCAGCGCCACACCAGCAGCAGCATGATGCCGGCCGCCAGCAGCACCACGCCGAACAGGGTCCAGGCCTCGCGCAGCAGGTGGCGGCGGTTGGCGGCGCGCAGGGTGGGGTCCGGCAGGTCGATGAGGCGCCAGTCGGTGCCGGGGATGTTGGCCGCGGCGCGCACCTGCTTGAGCTCGGCGTCGCTCAGGCGCGGCGGGCGCTTGAGGCGATCGCGGGCGCCGACCGCGGCGATCTCGATGAGCGGATCGTCGCTGCGCCGGGTGAGCAGCAGCTGGTGACCGGGCAGCTGGAAGCTGCGCAGGGTCTGCGCCAGGGCGTCCGGCCGGAAGCTGACGAAGAAGATGTCGGTGCTGCCGCCCGCTATCGCCACCGGGGCCATCACGTCGTAGTGGTACATCCCCGGCTGGGGATGAATGAAGATGCGGTTGCCGAGGCGGCGGCTGCCGGCCTTGATCTGGCTGAAGAAGTGGCCCAGGTCGCGCTGGCAGACCTCGCCGATGCGCATGTCGAAGTTGGGCAGCAGCGGCTGCCCGCCCGGGCCGGCCACGGTGAAGGTGAGGAAGTCCTCGAAGCGCTGCCGCAGCCGGCGCTGCAGCCAGGCCTCCGTCTGCTCGTCGTCCGGGTGCTGCACCAGGCGGGCGATGGTGCGGCCGTACTCCTCGGCAAAGAGGTTCACGTTGCGCTGCCGCTCGGCCACCTGCAGCGTCAGGGCGCGCGCCGCCCCCTGCACCAGGGCGTTCTCCAGGGTGCGGTGGTAGGCGTCGAACTCCCGCTCGCGCTGATGGGTGTAGATGACCAGGATGATGGCCGTGAGCAGGAGCAGCAGCCCCACCACGTACAGCGACTGGATGCGTGTCAGCATGATTCGAACCCCCTCTCCCGCCGTGCGCGGCGGCTTTTGACATTCAACGGGCAGTGGCTATGATGCGCGGACCCCGTATCCCCGAGGTGCCACACCATGCCCATTCTGCGCAAGCTGTTTTTCATCTTGCTCCTCTTTCCCCTCATGACCGGATGCAACGCCATGAACAAGACCGACCACCCCATCGTCACCATGCAGACCAGCAAGGGCACCATCGTGCTGGAACTCTACCCCGAGAAGGCGCCCAAGACGGTGGCCAATTTCCTTTCCTACGCGAAATCGGGCTTTTTCGACGGCACCATCTTCCACCGCGTCATCCCCAACTTCATGATCCAGGGCGGCGGCTTCACCCCCGACATGCACCAGAAGCCCACCCAGGCGCCCATCGAGATCGAGTCCGACAACGGCCTGCGCAACGAGCGCGGCACCATCGCCATGGCGCGCACCTCGGACCCGGACTCGGCCACCGCCCAGTTCTTCATCAACCTCAAGGACAACGGCTTCCTCAACTACAGCGCCCCCACCCCGCAGGGCTGGGGCTACGCCGTGTTCGGCAAGGTCGTCGAGGGCATGGACGTGGTGGACGCCATCGCCCAGGTACCCACCGGCAGCCGCGGCATGCACCAGGACGTGCCCCTGGAGCCGGTGGTGATCGAGAAGGTCACCGTCAAGGAATAGGCACGGGCCGGCGCCGTGGCGGAGACCCTGTTCATCGCGGACCTGCACCTGGACCCCGCCCGCCCCGACGCCATCGCCCTCTGCCACGAATTCCTCACCACCCGGGCCCGCCACAGCGCGGGCCTGTACATTCTGGGCGACCTGTTCGAGTACTGGATCGGCGACGACCAGCCGGTGGACGGGCTGACGCCGGTGCTGGACGCCCTGGCCGCCCTGGGCGCGGCGGGGGTGCCCGTGTACTGCCAGCACGGCAACCGCGACTTCCTGCTGGGCGCCGACTTCGCCGCCCGCACCGGGCTCACCCTGCTGCCGGAGGCAACGGTGGTGGACCTGTACGGCCGCCCCACCCTGCTCCTGCACGGCGACACGCTGTGCACCGACGACCACGCCTACCAGGCCCTGCGCCGTCAGTTGCGAGACCCCGCCTGGCAGCGCGAGTTCCTCGCCCTGCCCCTGGCCGAGCGCATCCGCCAGGCCCGGGCCCTGCGCGAACGCAGCATGAGCGCCACGCGCGAGAAGGACGAGGCCATCATGGACGTCAACCCGCAGGCCGTGGCCGAGGCCATGCGCGCCCACGGCGTGCGCCACCTCATCCACGGCCACACCCACCGCCCGGCCATCCACCACTTCACGCTGGACGGCGCCCCGGCGGAACGCATCGTGCTGGGGGACTGGTACCGGGAGGGCAGCGTGCTGTCCGTGGACGCCGCCGGGGCGCGCCTGGAGACCCTGCCCTTCAACGCGCGCGGCTGACGAACTTCCTCAGGCGGGCGCGCTTGCGCTTCTGCCGCTCCGTGAGCACGTTGCGCCGCCCGGCGTAGGGGTTCTCACCGGTCTTGAACTCCAGCCGCAGGGGCGTGCCCACCAGGCCCAGCCGGTCGCGGAAGAAGTTGGTCAGGTAGCGCCGGTAGGCGGCCGGCAGGCGCTCGGTCTGGTTACCGTGGATGACGATGAGCGGCGGCAGGCGCCCGCCCTGGTGGGCGTAGCGCAGCTTGATGCGCCGGCCGCGCACCAGGGGCGGCTGGTGGCGCGCCACGGCCTGCTCCAGCAGGCGGTTGAGGCGGG
>JALVPS010000223.1 GCA_027031685.1 Gammaproteobacteria bacterium
GGGCAGTGGCGCGGGTGGCAGTGGCATCGGGGGCGGCTCGACGATCAACACGCCGCCACGCGTGGATCTGGGCGCCGACCTGACCCGGCGGTCCGGGGCCTATGTGTCGCTGCTGGCCGATGTGCAGGACGATCAGTCGCCATTCTCGCTCACCTACCACTGGGAGCAGGTGGACGGCCCGGCGGTGTCCGGCCTGGATGACGATGACTCTGAGCTGGCCGGTTTCACGCTGCCCAGGATCTTCAAGCGCGACAGCGGGCCGCAGACGGTGACCCTGCGCCTTACCGTCACTGATCCGGGCGGGCTGTCCGCGTCGGACGAGATCACCATCACCATCGAGCCGGAGTCTTCCGCGCCGTACCGCGAGCGGGTGCAGGTGGGCGGCCCCATCACCCAGGACACCACGTGGAGCGGAGACAAGATCTACGAAGCACAGGACAACATCTCCATTCCGGCCGGGGTGAAGCTGACCATCGAGGCCGGCGCCGTGGTGCGTCTGGCCGATGGCAAGAAGCTGCTGGTGGACGGCGAGCTGGTGGCCAACGGGGTCATGAAAGACGGTGAGCCGATTCCGATCGTCTTCACCAACATCCCGGGCTCGCTGGACCTGGACTGGGACGGCATCGAGGTCCGTTCCGGCGGGCATGCCGATCTGCTCCTCGTGGTCATCGAGAAGGCGCTGACCGGCCTGTACATGAATGGCGGCGGCGTCACCATGGGCAATGTGCTCTTTCAGAACAACATCGTTGGTTTTGATACCGGCGTGACGAAAAAGCAGGTGTCCATGGCCTACAACACCTTCTACCAGAATTTCGAGGGCGTCGACGTTTACATGACCGGCACCAGCGTCATTCATCACAACCTGTTCAAGGGAAACGACTACGCCTTCTTCGAGCTGAGCGGCAGCGACCAGCCGTTCGACGTGCACGACAACAACTTCGTGGACAATGGACATGTGATCACGGCGCGGGAGATCAATGACTTCTATCTGCCGGGGCAGGCGCGTTTGTACAACAACTGGTGGGGCACCACGGACATGACCGCCATCGAGCGGCTCATCACGGACGCCTACGACGACCCGCGGCTGATGGACATCTCGCCCACGCCGGCCAGCGCCTACATTCCCACCGCCTGGGCGGGCATCCCGGCCGGGTTCCAGTGGTACAACGACCTGCCATAGCCCACGGGCCAGGGATGGGGCAGACTGGTGACATGGGCAATGGGACAGGACAAGGGCGGCCGCAAGGCGCCGCCCCCGCCGCCACGGCCGCCGATCCCGCTGGGGCCGCCGCGGCCGGGCACGGTGCGCCCGGTCGATCCGCCCCCGACACCGCCGCCACCCCCGCCGCCGAGGAGGCGCCCATGACCGGCCCGGACCTGCGCTATCTCTGGCGCCGCCGCCACGAGGTGGTGCACCGGGCCGAGCTTTCTGTGCTCTACCACCGCGAGCGGGAGCGGCACTACGCCTTTCTCTCCAAGGCCACCACGGCCTTTGCCATCCTGGGCGGCAGCGCGGCCTTCGCCGCCGTGGCCAGCGAGCCCTGGCTGAAATGGGGCGGGCTGGCGGTGGCGGCCTCGTCCACGCTCTCGCTGGTGTTCGGCTGGGCGGACAAGGCCCGGCTGCATGCCGGCCTGGCCATGCGCTACAGCCTGCTGCTGGCGGACATCGAGGGCCGCGGGGAGCGTAACTTCACCGAGGCGGACGTGAACGCCTGGCTGGCGGAGATACACCGGCTGGAAGGGGAAGAACCGCCGGCGCGCCCGGCGCTGGTGCGGCTGTGCCAGAACCGGCTCAAACAGGCACAGGGGCGGGATGACGAGCTGCGCCCCGTGCCCCTGCTGCAACGCCTGCTGGCCCGGTGGTGACGCGCCACCGGGGTGATGGCCTCCGGTCGCTACACACGATAGCGATCAACGGAGGACATCACCATGCAAGAGTGGGAAGCCGGGCAGGGCCCGGGCATCGATGCCGCTGGGCAGGCAAGTCAACAGCAGGACACCGCGGGCCGCGAGACGCTGGCCGATCTCGAACGGCGCGCGCGGGCGCTTGGGGTGCCGGTGTGGGTGCTGCTGGCGACGCACGGGGCAGGGAAGGCCACCGGCTGAGGCCGGGCGGGGCAGGGAGGCCCCGGAGTGTCAAACAAGTTTGTCGAGCATAGGGCGGGCAGGTTGGAATTTCGATATTCAGCCGGAAAAACTGTTATCCAATTACCGCAGTTATGATGGCGCCAACTAAGGCGCCAAAGACAGATGTCAGGATTGGAATCAGCCATGCCCGGAGTCTGTCACGGCGAGCCCTTATTTTTAGTTCTTCTTCGCTGCCCAACAATACGTCCATGTCTTCCAGCGCTTGTTTGGCGGCTGAGATCAACGTGTCGTGTTGTTCTATCCGGTCTTTTGTTTTCGTTCCATCGAGTTTGGATACCAATCTTTTGAGTTCTCTGAAGCGCTTGGCTATTTCTCCATAATTTTTTACGACATCGGATATTGGTATCTTGCAGAACCGCCTTCTGAATTCATTGTAGGAAGAAAGTGCTGCGATCGCGCTCGCTTCTGAAGCGTCGAGCGAGGCCCTCAAGCAATGATTGAGCGACTTGTTAAGCTCCGACTCATTAGGAGGGTTTTCATTCATCGCGCGCAACAGATGATAGCCGGCATATCGTAATTGGTTTATTGCCGGGGTGAATATGCCTAGCCCATCTTCATGAAACCATCCTTCAAATGTCTTGATGCAGTCCTCTGCCGATTGATACTGTTCACTAATCTCTTTTATCTTTTCTTGATATCCTTGCGTATCCGTCATTTCCTGCATCTAGCCATATTGAAAAGGCGGCGCAGAAGCCCGCCCCTGTCATCCGTGATTACTTTTTTTCTCATCATATCAATTTCTTTTTTGCTGGTATAACGCCCCATTTGCAAGGAAATGTTCCCCTCGCTCAAGGCAGCCACAATGCTGCGTTCTGTTGGCTTGGAAAGCTTTAACTTGTTATGGCTTCTGGGCTTCATTTTGTCCAGCTGTGATGGTGGGGTCTGTGTGGCACTCTCGGACATTGCTTGAAAATTTAGACGTGTTCTGGTGTGGGAAGCTGGCAGTCCCGTTGTTATACGGTGCCATGACCAGACAAGTAACACTCGAACCCCATGCGGTTGAGCAGTGTCAGGCATCGGGTCATGAGGCACCTCGGTTCGGTCGGGCGGCCAATGTACGACGAGGCCATACGCGCCGCACGGAGGCGCTGGCCTGTCTATGGCGGGTAAGTATAGGTTTTCTTACGCCATTTAGCCATGATCCTGATCCATCTTTGACTGCTCCTCGGCCCCTTCCTCCCCCTCCAGCGCCTCCAGGAACGCCATGACGGCCTTCTGCATCTGCCGGGGCCGCTCGCGGTAGAGGGCGATCAGGCGCTGCAGCTCGGCGCTGTCGGCGGCCACCAGGGCCAGTTCCGGCGGCATGGCCAGGGCGTACACGGGCACTTCCAGGGCCTCGGCCAAGGGTTGCAGCACGTCCGCCGGCACCTGGTCCGTGCGGCCGTCGAGGATGTCGGTGATGGTCTCCACCGGCACGCCGGAGCGCTCGGCCAGCATCTGCCGCGACAGGCCGCGGTGGTTCATGAGCACCAGCAGGGCCTTGCCCCACACGTCCGCCGGGCTGCTCACCTCCAGGGTGACGGTCATGGGGGCGGGGGTGACCATCGTTTCCTCGATGGGTCCGCTCCGATCAGGGAAGTCGATGTCCATCCAGCCCCTTGGTAACCCGATGGCGCTCTCTATGTCTCGCGCCAGCTTCTCCCCGATCCGCTTCACGCCTTTCAGGCATCTGGACACGTAATCAGGCTGCCTACCAATGGCGTCGGCAAACCGCTTCTGGCTGCCGCGCTTTGGCTTGTATCGCTCCCTGATGAGCCAAGCCATGTTCTCGCGCCTGATGTCGTAGATGTCCATGCCGCAAGTTTCCCCGCCATATACCGCCGGGTAAATGCCCTGCGGGGCATGGTTGTTGACCGTAATGTGACCTAGGGGTAAAGTTTCTTGGTATGGAAAAGCTACGCGCATATCTGAAGACCCTTTCGCCTGATGATCAGGACGCCTTCGCCAAGCGGGTTGGCACCACCATCGGCTACCTGCGCAACGCCCTGAGCACGGGCAAGCGGCTGGGGCCGAACCTGGTCATCGCCATCGAGCGCGAGACCAACGGCGCCGTGCGCTGCGAGGATCTGCGCCCGGATGTGCCCTGGCACGTGCTGAGAGGCTCCGAGGCGGCCTGACGATGTTGTCCCTCGGCTATCCCCCCGAGCTTGCGCCCCTTTCGAGGGGCGCTGTTTTCTGGGCGGAACTGATATGTGACGGCGGTCACGTTTCATGCCCGGGAGGCTAGGCCGTGCCCGATGCAAGCGCACGCAACCTGCAGCATCTGATCCTCCTGCGCGTTTCCCAGGTGGGGATGCAGTCGGTGGCGGAGTCGCTGGAGGTGGCCACGTCCACGGTGTCGCGCTGGGTGTCCTGCCAGCAGGGCATCCCGCTGGACAAGCTGGAGGACCTCTTCGAGGTGCTGGGGCTGTACGTGAGCGAGGACAGCACCAGCACGCAGGAGATTCGCGTCTCCACGGCGCACTACGAGGCGCTGCGCACGCTGGCGCGGGAGGCGTTGGATTGATGGCTGGCCATTCTGGGGCTTGCCCTCATGCCGGCCATGACATGCCCGCCCATTCTGGGGCCTGCCCTCATGGCGGGAGTTATCAATCGGCCATTCTGGGGCCTGCCCTCATGCCGATAACGAGGATGAAGTGATGGCGAGAATACGGACTGTGAAACCAGAGTTCTTCTCCGACGAGGATTTGGCTTCCTGTTCGCCTCATGCCCGCCTGCTAGCCATAGCGGTTCTGCAACTCTGTGACAGGCGCGGCAGGTTCAGGTGGTTACGCATGCAAGTTCACGCGCATGCGTTTCCGTTCGAGGAAGACCTGGACATCGAAGGCCTTGCCGGCGAGCTGGAGGCCATCGGGTACTTGAAGCTGTATGAGGTGGATGGCCGGCGTTACTGCTGGGTCTGCAACTTCGAGCAGCATCAGCGGATCTCCGGCAAGGAAGCAGAGGCGGAGAGCACTATTCCGCCCTATGATCCACTGAAAAATCAGGTTGTTACAGATGTGCGTGAAGGGAAGCACCCGGGGAAGCACCCGGGGAAGCACCCGGGGAAGCACCCGGGGAAGCACCCGGGGAAGCACCCGGGGAAGCACCCGGGGAAGCAGTCGGAATCCCAGGAAAGGGAAAGGGAAAGGGAAAAGGAAAGGGAAGAAGAGAACTTTGTCGCGTTCGCTGCGCGAGACGCGACCGCGCGGCCGGCGTCTTCATCGCCCACCGATGAGGCAACGGATGATCACGGCCACACGGGACGTGGTGGCGGCCCAGAGCCGAACCGTGACGATCCGATCCAGCAGGTGTTCGACTACTGGCGGGTGGTGATGGATCACCCGCGTGCCAAACTGGACGAGAAGCGCAGGCGCCTCATCCGCAATGCCTTGAAGCGATACAGCGTGGAAGACTGCCAGCTGGCCATCCTGGGGTGCTCGATGACGCCACACAACATGGGCGAGAACGATCGCGGGCAGAGGTACGACGGCATCAACGTGATCTTCCGCGATGCCGACCAGATCGATCGGTTCATGCGCAACGCGGAAAGTCCGCCGACGACCACGAAATCGAAGGCCGGATTTTCTGATCCAGGCTATTCCTATGAAATTCCAGAGGGGTTTGCAAATGCTTGAAACACGCAAGTTCTCAGTGAAATGCGACAGGCATGGTCCGTATGAGGGCAAGGAAATTCTGATCAATGGAAAGTGGCGGCGTCCGCCATGTCCGCAATGTGTAAAAGACAGGGAAGCCAATGATGCGGGCAAGGTGGCTCCATTGGCTGCCCAAGCGCGTCGCAATCTGGAGCGGCTTTCTCGGCGTAGCGGTATTCCGCCACGCTATACCACGAGGACGTTCGACAACTTCCGTGTGGAAACCGATGATCAGCGCAAAGCGCTGGATGCCGCCAGGAGCTATGCCGATGCGATCGAGGACGTGATGGAGTCGGGCGCTGGCATGATCATGGCCGGTAGACCAGGGACAGGCAAAACACACCTTGCTTGCGCCATTGGCAACCACTTCATCAGGCACGGGCGCAGCGTCTTGTATATCACCGTGCCTGGCATCCTGCGACGCATCAGAAATGCCTATCGTCCCGATGCGCGAACGACAGAGCAGGAAGAGATAAACGCCTTGCGAAACATCGATCTCCTTATCATTGATGAAATTGGCGTGCAAAAGGGCAGCGACAATGAAGAGCGGTTGCTGTTCGAAGTAATTAATGAGCGATACGGCTATTTCAAGCCCACCATTTTGATTTCAAATCTCAATTTCGAGGGCATTCGAGCGTATCTTGGTGACAGGGCACTGGACAGAATGAAGGAAGGCGGCGGGAAATTCATTTTGTTCACGTGGGATTCATACCGCGGGCAAGTCGCCAGGGACAAAAGATTGGCCGGTTCTTCTGCAGCAACCTATGTGCGACCGCCAACCAGGGACGATGAAGAGGATTATCCGGTGATCGAAGTATGAAGCCCGAAATCGGTGATTCTGAAGCACTTCGCGCCCACCTCCTCGCCTGCGAGGCGCGCATGGTGTGCGACATGCCCACCCGCGAGGAGCGGCGGGCGTATCTGGCGCGGGTGCGCAAGGCGCGCGGTGACGGGCCGGCGCGGGCGCTGTACGACGCAGTGCTGGACGAGTGGGAGCGCCGCCGCAAGGCCCTGGCGGACGAGGCGGAGGTGACGCTGTGAGCGATCTGAACCGCTGCATGTTCATCGGCCGCCTGGGCGCGGACCCGGAGATGCGCACCACGCAGGGCGGCGAGGCGGTGGCGAACTTCCGCATCGCCTGCGGCTGGAAGGGCAAGGGCAGCGAGGGCACGGAGTGGGTGCCGGTGGTGGCCTTCGGTCGCCTGGCGGAGGTGTGCGGGGAGTTCCTGCGCAAGGGCAGCCAGGTGTACATCGGCGGCACGTTCCGCACGCGCAAGTGGCAGGACCGCGACGGCAACGACCGCTGGACCACGGAGATCGTGGCGCGCGAGATGCAGATGCTGGGCGGCCGCCGCGAGCGCGACGGGGCAGGGCAGGGGGCGCCCGCGGGGGACGCCACGCCGGGGCCCGCCCCGGCGCCGTGGCCGGTGCCGGCGGACGAGCCGTTCAACGACGACATTCCGTTCTGAGGGAGGACAGCATGACAGACCTCACCAAGTGCCCGGGCAGCCGGGTGCGGCACGGCAAGCGCGAGCTGTGCCCGCAGCGGGCCACCTGCGTGCGCTATCTGGCGCCGGCGGACCCGACGGGGCAGAGCTGGGCACACTTCTGGCGGCCGGACCGGCTGGCCATGGGCATCGACTGCTACTGGCCGGTCCGGGGGCGTGGATGAGCCTCGCGGACGGGCTGCGCCTGGTGATCGCCCTGGCGGCGCTGGCGGCGGCGTTCTGGACGGCCTGGCGGGGACTGGGGCGGTGAGCGGGCGGCGGCGCGTGTGGTGGCCGGCCCTGGCCCTGCCGCCGATCAATCTCTGGCGCATGGCGCTCTGGCAGCCCCGGCGGGGGCGGCGCGGATGAGCTGCGCGGACTGCGGGCCGATGTGCGGCGGGCGCTGGCTGGCCACGAGCGACCCGGCGGCCCTGCGCCTGCACCTGCCCTGGCCGCCGGCGCTCAATCGCTACTACCGCCACGTGCGTGGGCGCACGCTCATTTCCCGCGAGGGCCGCGAATATCGCCGGCAGGTGGCGCTGCACTGCCTGGCGGAGGATCGCGGCGCCTGGCCGCTCTCAGGCCGCCTGGCTGTGCGCATCCAGGCCGCGCCCCCGGACCGGCGCCGCCGCGACGTGGACGGGATGCTCAAGGCGGTGCTGGACGCGCTCACCCACGCCGGCCTGTGGCGGGACGACAGCCAGATCGACGACCTGCGCATCGTCCGCTGCCGGCCGGTGCCGGGCGGGGCGCTGGTGCTGGATGTGACGCCGCTGGCGGACTGTGACGCCGTTCACGAAACGGGGCATTGCCTCGCACGCGCCGGAAATCGCGAATAGAATCAATCCGTTACGCGATAGGGAGGGAGATCATGCACAAGCCGCACGGGCTCACGCCGAAGCAGGAGGCGTTCGCGGCGGCCTACGTGGAGACGGGCAATGCCTCGGAGGCCTACCGGCGGGCCTATCCGCGCTCCGTCCGCTGGAAGGCGGAGACGGTGCACAAGCGCGCCTCGGAGCTGCTGGCGGATGGGGACGTTATGGGTAGGGTGGAGGCCTTGCGGGCCGAGCACCGCAAGCGCCACCGGGTGACGGTGGACCGTCTCACGAACGAGGCCTGGGAGGCCATCGAGCTGGCCAAGCGGGAGGGGCAGGCGGGGGCCTATGTGTCGGCCCTGCAGCTGATCGCCAAGATGCACGGCCTGCTGGTGGACAAGCACGCGGTGAAGGCCAGCGTGGAGCACAAGGGCGTGACGCGGCTGGAGGTGGTGCTGGTCGATGCCTGAGGCGGCCCGCCAGGACGACGCCACGGCGCGGGTGATGCTGCCGCGCTGGGTGGCGCCCTTCATGCGCCCGGCGCGCTACAAGATCGCCTACGGCGGGCGCGGCAGCGGCAAGTCGGTGAGCTTCGCCCGCCTGCTGCTGATGGCCGCGGCGGAGCGCCCGCTGCGCGTGCTGTGCGCCCGCGAGCTGCAGAACAGCATCGCCGACTCGGTGCACCAGCTGCTGGCGGACCAGATCCGGGCCATGGGCCTCGACGGCTGGTTCACGGTGCGCGAGAAGGACATCCTGGGACGCGCCGGCAGCCGCTTCCTGTTCAAGGGCCTGCGCGGCACCCGCAACGACGCCAGCCAGCTCAAGAGCCTGGAGGGCGTGGACATCTGCTGGATCGAGGAGGGGCAGACCGTGTCCAAGGCCAGCCTGGACACGCTGGTGCCCACCATCCGCAAGCCCGGCTCGGAGATCTGGATCAGCTTCAACCCGGATCAGGAGACGGACCCGGTGTACCAGCTGGCCCTGAACCCGCCCGAGGGGGCCGTGGTGCGCAAGGTGAACTGGGACGAAAATCCCTGGTTCCCGCCGGAGCTGGACGCGGAGCGGCGCCACATGCTGCGCACCGACCCGGACCTGTACGCCCACGTGTGGGAGGGCGAGTGCCGGCAGGTGACGGACGCCCAGGTGCTGCGCGGCAAGTGGCGCGTGGCGGACTGTCCGGACGCCATGCCGGACATGGACGGGCCCTACTACGGGGCGGACTTCGGCTTCGCGCGCGACCCCAGCACGCTCAACCGCTGCTACATCCACGGCAACACGCTGTACATCACCCACGAGGCGCACCGCCTGGGCTGCGAGGTGGTGGACCTGCCGGCCCTGTACGACACCGTGCCGGGCAGCCGCTCGCACACCATCCGCGCCGACTCGGCCCGGCCGGAGATCATCAGCCACCTGCGCCGCGAGGGGTTCCGCGTGACCGGCGTGGACAAGTGGCCCGGCTCGGTGGAGACCGGCGTCAACGTGCTGCGCAGCTTCGACGCCATTGTCATCCACTCCCGCTGCCGGCACACCATCGAGGAGGCGCGCCGCTACAGCTACAAGGTGGACCGCCTCACGGGCGACGTGCTGCCGCAGATCGTGGACGCCTGGAACCACCACTGGGACGCCGTGCGCTACGCCCTCGCGCCCCTCATCCGCCGCCGCATGCGCACGTCCACCGGCATCGTCGGGCGCCGCCGGAGGACCATCGCGTGAGCGTCGGGCGCGATTCCATGCTGGACGAGATCGCCCTGGTCATCGGCCACGACGCCGCCCTGGCCCTGTGCCACGCCTTCGGCGGCCAGTACATCTACGTGCCGCAGGCCGGCCAGCGCCGCCTGCGCGACCGCGCCATCGCCCAGGCCCTGGCCGCCGGCGAGCCGGTGCGGCGGGTGGCGGCCCGCTACGGCGTCACCCAGCGGCACGCCCTGCGCATCGCCGCGCGCCACAAGTCACAAGCCCCCGAGGAGTCCACCCCATGAGCCGATCCCGATCCCGCCGCCGCACCCCGGCCAAGCCCCGCCGTCACGCCGCCCCGCGCCGCCGCGTCATGGCCGCCGGCGCCCTGCTGCGCGACAACTACGCCGTGCACCACGTCTTCGAGGCCCTCGCCGCCCTGCCGGACCCCGACTCGCTCATGGCCGCCGCCGGCATCGAGCGCCACCAGCTGCGCCAGATGGACGAGCAGGACGACTTCATCCACGGCGCCCTGGACACCCGCCGCGGCGCCGTCCTGGCCATGCCCTGGCGGCTGGAGCGCCTGGAGGGCGGCGACGGCAAGCCGGAGGACGCCAACACCCTGTTCGTGTGGGAGCAGCTGGAGCAGAACATCGGCAGCGAATCCCTGGTGCACGCCCTGCTGCGCGCCGCCTGGGACGCCGTGCCCTACGGCTACTCCGTGGCGCAGGTGAAGTACCGCCGCCTGGACGGCGGCCGCGTGGGCATCGAATGGGCGCGCACCGTGCCCATGCAGGACTTCCGCCCCGACCGCGCCGGCCAGCTGCTCATGCGCGACGCCGCCACCGGCGACTTCCGCCCCCTGCGCGACAAGGAGCGGCGCCAGTTCTTCCTCACCCGCCGCTTCCCCACCTACGCCCAGCCCTACGGCGAGGCCCTGCTGTCGCGCCTGTACTGGCCCTGGTTCTTCCGCCACAACGGTTGGCGCTTCTGGATGCAGTTCCTGGAGCGCTTCGGCGACCCCCTGCTGCTGGCCAAGAGCGACCGCCCGCGCCACATGGCCGACGAGCTGCTCAGGCTGGGCTTCGAGTCCTTCATCTCCGTAGCCATCGACGACGAGGTCACCGCCATCCACGCCACCGGCAAGGACAGCTTCGAGCAGCTGGAGCTGGCCCTGCAGCGGCGCGTGAACCTGCTCATCCTCGGCCAGACCCTCACCGCCGACGTGGGCCAGCGCGGCAGCTACGCCGCCGCCAAGGTCCACAACGAGGTGCGCCTGGACAAGCGCGACGCCGACCTGCGCCTGGTGATCCCCACCGTGCAGCGCGTGGTGGACGCCCTGTGGGCCGAGAACGGCTTTTCCGGCACCCCGCCCACCTTCATCATGGACGACGGCCGCGGCCTGCAGAAGGACCGCGCCGAGCGCGACGCCCTGCTGGTGCAGGCCGGCGTGCTGCGCCTCACCAGGGACTACCTGCTGCGCGTGTACGACTTCGAGGACGGCGACTTCGAGGTGCCGGAGCAGGGCGCCGCGCCCGCCAATCAGGGCATGGCCGCGGGTGGACGGCTCGCCCTGGGCACGGGCGCGCCCTACACGCCCGGCCAGCAGCGCCTGGAGGCCCTGGCCGACAGCGCCCTCGACCTGGCCGGCGCGCCCATCGACCCGGACGCCCTGCGCGAGGCCATCCGCACCGCCCGCAGCCCGGAGGCCCTGGACGCCGCCCTGGCGCGCCTGGCCGCCGACGCCGACCCCGCCGCCTACCGCGACCTGCTGGAGCGCGCCCTGTTCGCCGCCGACGTGCTCGGCTACATGACCGCCGACCGGCAGGAGGCCTGAGCCGGTGGCCGAGCACCCGCCCTTCGACACCCACCGCGACGCCATCGAATGGGCCCGCGCCCGCCGCGTGGTGCTGCCCACCGAGTACTACGGCCTGCTGCAGCAGCGCGCCCGCGCCCAGGCCTTCGCCGTTGCCGGCCTGTCCGCCATCGACCAGGCCCAGCAGGTGCGCGACAGCCTCACCCGCGCCCTGGCCCGCGGCGAGACCTTCGCCGACTGGCAGGCCCGCGTCGAGCGCGGCGAGATCCCCCTCCACCTGCCGCGCCACCGCCTGGACAACATCTTCCGCACCAACCTGCAGGGCGCCTACATGGCCGGCCGCTGCCGCGCCATGCGCCGCCACGCCGAGGCGCGCCCCTACCTCATGTACTCCGCCATCAACGACAGCCGCACCCGCCCCGCGCACCGCGCCATGCACGGCACCATCCTGCCCATCGACCACCCGTGGTGGGAGGAACATCTGCCGCCGAACGGGTTCCGGTGCTTTCTGCCCGGCACGCGCGTGCGCGGGAATTTCAGGGTGGGCCTAAAAGCCTTCTACGCGGGACGCGCCGTGGAAATAGTCACGGCGCAGGGTGCACGGCTGGCCGTCACCGCCAATCACCCCATACTGACCCGGCAGGGCTGGGTGCGCGCGGACCAGGTCGCGGAAGGCGATGATCTTGTCCGCTATGGCGGCGAGGTCGGGGGTGCGTCTGCCGTGCCTGGGCAGGTAGACGACGAGCAGCCGCCACCCACGGTGGAAGAGGTCTTCGAGGTGCTCGCGGCGCAGCGACTTGGCCTCGCCGAGCCAGCGGCGTTCGATCTCTACGGCGATGCGCAGTTCCTCGAAGGCGAGGTCTATGTTGCGGGTGCCGAGAGCGTACTGGTGCCGGGGGTGCGCCCCGCGTGCCCGCAGGGCGGCGAGGATGTCCAGCTCGACCGGCGAGACCATGCCCCCCACGCTGGCGCCATCGGCCTGAAAGGCCTGCACGCCGCGCGCCCTGGAGACGAGCTGCCGCCCGGAGAGGTCGAACCCGAGTTCGCGCAGACGCTTCTTGACGTAGGGCTTCGACACGCCCAGCGCATTGGCGATCTCCTGCGTCGTGTGGCCGGCCTCGAACATCGACCCCATGGCGAAGTCGTGCCGGGCCAGTTTGCGCCCGCGGGCGGCCTCCCAGGCCTTGGCGCACTGCCTCTCGACCAGCGCCCGGTCCTGTTTGATACGCGCCCACTTGACCTTTTCCGCCGCGCTGCGACCGCGCACCTCCACCCCGTTGCGCAGGAGGAAGCCCTTCACGGCATTCCGGCTGACGCCGGCCGCCTCGGCGATGGCCTTGATGCTCATCCCGTCCTTGTAACTGGCGATGACGGCGGCCGGGTCCGCGGGCTGCCATCGTCTGTCCTTGACAGAGCGCGGCTCGATACCCCGCTTGCGCAGGATGATGTGGAAGCTGCTGGTGCTGATCCCTCGCGCCTTGAGCAGATGGTGCATGACGGCGCCAGCGGTGTACTGCTCGACCAGGTAGTCGATGTCAGACGGTTCGAGTTTCGCGGCCATGTCTATGATTTCGAAACGGAAAACGGCCTGATCGTGGCCGAGGGCATCGTAACCCACAACTGTCGATGCACGGTAGTGCAACTATCCGAGGCCGAGGCCCGCCGGCGGGGTGTCACCACATCGCCGCCCGAGGCGTCACCCGATGACGGCTGGGACTACTCGGTGTGCCACCACGGCCCGGAGGAGGGCGTGGCGCGGGCGGCGGACGCGCGCGAGCGGGCCTGCGCCGATCTGGGCTTCGGGGCGCTGTTCGGGCTGCGCGGGCCGGAGGACGTGCTGGTGTGGTGCCACAACCAGCGGGTGCATGAGGCGGTTACCCGTCTGGCAGAGCGGGTGCGTGACTGGGACGACGATGAGGCCCTGGCGCGCGCGGCGCTGGGCGACGAGATCTGGGAGAAGCACTACAAGGCGGCGTCCGATCCAGAGATCACCCTCGATCTCAGTGTTCCGGAGCGGGTGGTGGTGCGCGCCTATACGGACTATCAGATCGACGTCTGGCCGCTCATGAACCGCCTGGCCCGCGAGCTGCCGCACGACCGGCGTCTGCCGGGCTTCACCGACGAGGAGCTGTTCCGGGCCGGCCTGCTGATCTACCTGATGGACCGGGCTATTGCCAAGCTGCCGACCATCGAGGACGAGTTCCGGCGCGGGGTGAAGCCGGAAGGGCTGGGCGCCCGCCGCACGGCCTACGTGAAATCGCACACGCATCGCGGGCGCATCGTCTCCTGGGAGGGCTATACTTCCATCATGGCTGGCAAGCCGTTCGAGGGCAGCATTCAGTTCATCATCGAGGCGAAACGCGCCGTGGACCTGGGGCCGCTGTCGGTGCAAAAGAAACCGGAATTGGTGCTGCCGAGAGGCACGAAGATCAGGATATTGGATTACGAGCGCTTTGACGGGTATCTGAGAATAGAAGCCGAGGAGGTGGAGCATGAAAGGCCCATCAGAGGAGAGCATCGTTTCGGCATTGAAGCGTGAAGACATGTCGCCCGGGTTGAGGAAGAGTCTTGAGGAAGACCTGGACTGGATTCGCCGCGGCCGCCCGGAGGACGAGCTGATCCCGGACTGGATGATCGAGAAGATGACCTGCGAAGCCGGCGGCCGCATCCCGGCCCGCTTCAAGCATCTGCAGCACCTCAACGACGACCTTGAAGACTGAGTTCACCCTCGAGGACCGCGCCCTGCGCAAGGCGCTCAGGTACCTGCGCCGGCGGGTGCACGACAACGCGGCCATGATGGACGGCATCGCCGCCGCCTGGGCGGACCGGGTGCGGCTCGGCTTCCACGACGGGCGCGACCCCTGGGGCGATCCCTGGGCGCCGCTCAAGCCGTCCACCATCGCCCGCCGGCGCAACCGCTCCGACCAGCCGCTGCGCGACACGGGCCGGCTGCGGTCCAGCATCTACCACCGCGCCGGGCGCGACTGGCTGGAGGTGGGGCTGGCCGCCAAGTACGCCGGCACGCACCAGTTCGGCGCCCGCAAGGGCCAGTACGGCCGCACGCGCCGCGGCGCGCCCATCCCCTGGGGCGACGTGCCGGCCCGCCCCATGCTGCCGGCCAGCGGCCGCCACGTGCTGCTGCCGCGCGAGTGGCAGACGGACGCGCGCGACGCCGTGGTGGACCACTTGAAGCGCGGCCTGCCACGCGCCTGACCCCTTCCCTCTACGTTCCATCGACCCCTCCTGCCCGCCTCGCGCGGGCTTTTTTACGCCCGGAATCGCCCGGCACGGGTGACATTTGTCACCTGTAAAATGTCACCTCCCGTGGGCCACCCTGCGGCCCATGAGCAACGACGCCCTCTTCCTGAGCGCCCCCCTGGCGCTGTCTTCCGGCCGGAAGGACGGTGAGCCGCCCCGCTTCGAGGGGGTGGCCTACTCCGGCGGCCTGGTGCCCGACTATGGCGTGGTGGTCGATCTGGCCAGCGCGCGGGTGGAGGCGCCCATGCCGCTGCTGTTCGGCCACCGCCACGAGAAGGACATCGGCGTGATCGAGCGCGCCGAGGTGGCCGACAACCGCCTCACCGTGGCCGGCCAGCTGTTCGCCGGCATCGACCCGGACGCCGACAAGGTGGTGGCCAAGGCCCGCGCCGGCGCCGCCTACCAGCTCTCCGTCGGCCTGTTCGACTTCAACGTGGAATTCGTCGGCCAGGGCAAGACCGTCACCGTCAACGGCCAGGAGTTCCAGGGCCCCGTTGAGGTGATCCGCGACGCGCACATCCGCGAGACCTCCGTCGTGGCGCTGGGCGCCGACCCCAGCACCGCCGTGACCGTGTTCGCGCGGCCCGGCCAAGCCCCATCCCCCGCATCACCACCGGAGACCCCCACCGTGAGCGACAAGACCGACACCGCGGCCCTCGAGGCCGAGAACCAGCAGCTCAAGGCCGAGCTGGAAGCCCTGCGCGGCGAGCTGGCCGCCATGCGCCAGGCCGCCCGCGAGGCGGAAGTGAAGGCCCTGTTCCAGGCCATCGGCCGCGAGTACAGCGCCGAGGCGGCGAAGCCCTTCCTGGACCTGCCCGGCGAGGCCTTCGCCGCCGTGGCGGAGCAGATGAAGGCCCTGGCCGCCGAGCGGCCCGCCGCCGCGCCGCAGGACGACGACGACCACACCACGGACTACCGGCCCAGCACCGGCGGCGAGTCCACGCTGCTGTCCGTGATGCGCGCCCGCTACCAGAGCTGAGAGGAGACTGATCCATGCCCGTGTACACCGAACCCGCCCGCCTCAGCGATGTGCTCAAGCGGGAATTCGACCCCCTCTACAACCGCGAGAGCGTGACCCTCACCGGCGGCAGCTATCTCGTCGGCGCCGTGGTCATGGAAGGCGCCGGCGGCACCTGGTCCGCCTGGGCCGCCCCGGCCGCCGGCGACCCCGTGCCCAAGGTCGGCGTGGTGCTGTTCGAGACCGACGCCAGCGCCGCCGACCGGCCCGCCACGCTCCTGCTGCGCGGCCCCGCCGTGGTGGCCGAGAGCGCCCTCGTCTTCGACGCGGGCGTGGACGATGCCGGCAGGGCCGCCGCCCTGGCCGCCCTGGCCGATCAGGGCATCGTGGCCCGCAAGACCGTTTGAGGAGACTGACCCATGCCCATGATCAACCCCGCCAACATCTTCAGCCTGTCCGACCTGTCGGAGGCCATCAACATCGTTCCCAACCGCTACGGGCGGCTGAACGAGATGGGCCTGTTCCCCGTCAAGGGCCACACGGTGGACACCATCTCCATCGAGGAGAAGAACGGCGTGCTCACGCTCATCCCGTCCACCACCGACGGCGGCCCCGGCGTGGTCGGCTCGCGCGGCCGGCGCAAGCTGCGCACCTTCAAGATCCCGCAGATGGTGTTCGAGGACCACTTCTCCGCCAAGGAGCTGGCCCACGCCCGGGCCTTCGGCAAGAACGTCAAGGAGACCGTGCAGGAGATGATGGCCGACAAGCTGGAGGGCGCCCGCTCCCGCCACGACATCACCCTGGAGTTCCTGCGCATGGGCGCGCTCAAGGGCCTGATCATCGACGGCGACGGCAGCACCGTGCTCTACGACCTGTTCGCCGAGTTCGGCATCACCAAGAAGGTGGTCAACTTCAAGCTCGGCACCCAGGGCACCAAGGTGGCCAACCTGTGCCGCGAGGTGGTGCGCCACATCGAGGACAACCTCATGGGCGAGGTGATGACCGGCGTGCGCGCCCTGGTCTCGCCCGAGTTCTACGACGCCCTCATCACCCACCCCAACGTGGAAAAGGCCTACCTCAACTGGAGCGCGGCCCAGGACCGCATCGGCGGCGATCTGCGCAAGGGCTTCCCCTTCGGCGGCATCGTCTTCGAGGAGTACCGCGGCAAGGCCACCGACGCCAGCGGCACCGTCCACCGCTACCTGGACGAGGGCAAGGCCATCGCCTTCCCCACCGGCACGGCGCAGACCTTCCGCACCCACGTGGGGCCGGCCGACTTCAACGAGACCATCGGCCGCGTCGGCCAGCTCTACTACGCCAAGGTCACGCCCACCAGGAACGACCGCGGCTGGGACATCCACACCCAGAGCAACGTGCTGCCGCTGTGCCAGCGGCCGGGCGTGCTGGTGGAGCTGACCGCGAGCTGAGGGCCGAAAACGCGAAACCCCGGCCAGTGGGGGCTGGACCGGGGTTTCTGGGCAATCCGCTAGACGAGGTAGCGAATGTCCCTGGACATGAACTTTATCAGAGTGCGCATCTGCATGAGAGCACAGGCAAGCACAGAAGGAGCGGACCGGGCATTCCTGCTGCTCGGTATCGCCGCCGTCATTCTGGCCAGTTGCGCCGGTGCGGCGCTCGTGCTCTGGGCGCTGTAGAGCCATGACCACGCCGGAAATCATTGCAACCGGACTGATTTTCATCATCGCGTGGCGCCTGCCGGAAATCATCCGCGCCACGCGGTGCGGTTCCGCGCGGCGCCGCGGAGGAGACGACGATGCTGGTCGAGATCACTGAACCCTGCGACCTGGAGGGCCGGCGCTTCCCCGTCGGCCCGGCCCACCTGTCGGACGAGACGGCCCGCAAGGCCATCAAGGCCGGCAAGGCCCGGGCGCTGGACGAGCCGGCGCCGAAGAAGAAGGCGCGGCGCAAGGCCGGGAAGAAGTAGGGCGGCGCGCCGTGGAGACCGGCCGCCTCACGCCCCACTTCAGCCTGGCGGAGCTGACCCGCTCCCACGTGGCCCTGCGGGGGGGCATCGACAACACCCCGCCGCCGGAGCGGCTGCCGGCCCTGCGCTACCTGGCGGAGCAGCTGGAGGTGATCCGCACCCTGCTGGGCGGCGTGCCGCTGCACATCACCTCCGGCTACCGCTGCCCGGCGCTCAACCGGGCCGTGGGCGGCTCGCGCCGCTCGCGCCACATGCTCGGCCTGGCCGCCGACTTCGTGGCCCCGGAGTTCGGCACCCCGCTGGAGATCGCCCGCCACCTGGTACAGCAGGGCAAGGCCTTCGACCAGCTCATCCACGAGGGCCACTGGGTGCACTTCGCCGCCCCGCGCCGCCCGCTGCGGCCCGAGGGGCGCCTGCTCACGGCCCGCTTCGGGCCGGGCGGCGTGCGCTACGAGGCGGGGCTGGACGAAGGGTGACGGGGGATGGCGCTGGACCGCCTGGAACAATCGAAAACGCTGCGGCGCATGTACTACGCCGCCCTGCTCGCCATGGTCCTGGTGGCCGTGGTGCGCAGCCTGCCGGCGCTGTTGCAGGCCGTCGCGGCGTTGACCACCACTCACTGATAACACAAGAGGGCTTGGCGCATGCAAGACACCAAATCACTGCTCCAGAGCAAGACCATCTGGGGCTCCATCATCACCATGGCCTCGGTCGGCGCGCAGCTGGCCGGCATCGACATCGGCGACACCGGCGGCTGGGTGAACTCCATCACCGCCCTCATCGGCGCCGCGCTGTCGTTCTACGGCCGCATCAAGGCGGTCAAGCGCATCCGCGTCTGAGGGATGCATGACGCATGACGGCCGACACCCGCGAGATCGAGCTCAACCGCACGGTGGGCGAGCTGGCCGCGCGCCAGAACGCCATGGCGGAGCGCATCCGGCGCATGGAGCAGCACATGGAGCACATGGAGAACACCCTGGACGAGATCCGGCAGATGCAGCGCGTGCTGCGCTGGATTCTGGGCGTGTTCACCGCCGTCTCCAGCACCGTCGCGGGGGCCGTCGTCGTCAGCCTGCTGACCTGATGCTGATCGTCGGCGACCTGCTCTGCACCCTGGCCCTGGCGGCCCTCGTCGCCTGGCTGTTCTGGCAGACCGGCGCCGGCCCGGACCCGCAACCGCCCCGACAACCCATGGGAGTGACCACATGAGCGCACACCTCCTCAAGTTCAACCCGCGCAACGGCATCCCGCTGGTGGAGCACTTCGCCAGCGTGGCGGAGATGACGCAGTACTACAACGGCCACCCGCAGGGCGTGCCCATCACCACGCCGGCCGAGCTGGCCATGGTCAAGGAGCAGTACCAGGGCAACAAGTTCGTCATGCCCCTGCTGGAGCGCATCGACCCGGACGATCTGGGGTAAGGCCATGCCCGCGAGCACCTGGCTGGTGGGGCAGGCGGCCTACGTGGCCCGCTTCGGCCACGGCGAGTGGACCGACCTCACCGACACCGACGGCAGCGGCCAGCCCGACGGGGACATGGTGGCCGCCGCCGTGGCTGACACCACCGCCGACGTGAGCCGCTACCTGCGCCAGGCGGGCTACGGCGCCCTGGTGGGGCAGGCCGAGGGCGTGCCGGAGGACCTGCGCCGCCGCGCCCTGGACATCCTGCGCTACCTGCTGCACCGCAACCGCCCCAGCGACGAGGTGCGCGAGCGCTACCGGGACGCCGTGGCCTGGTTCGACGCCCTGGTGGCCGGCGACGTGGTGCTGTACGGCGCCGACGGTCAGCCCCTGCCGCGCCGCGTGGACGAGCCCAACCGCGCCCACCGGGCCGTGGGCAACACGCGGCGCATGGTGTACGGCGCGGACTTCCTGCGGAGGTACGGATGAGCGGCAGGGCGGCAGGCATCACGGGCATCCTGCTGGCCGTCTCGGCGGTGATCGGCGCGGTGGCGCTGCTCATCTGGTCCGTATCGGCGCTGGTGGGGGTGCTGCGATGACCGCCACCCGCGTCCAGGAGTGGATCGAGCGCCTGCGCGAGATCGCCCCCGCCCTGGGCATCCCCCGCGTCGAGGGCCTGGCCGAGTACGTCACCGCCGACATGGACCTGGACCGCCTGCCGGCCATCTGGGTGCTGCCCGTCAGCCACGACGTCACGCGCGAGCCGCCGGTGCGCGAGGAGACCTGGCGCTACGCCGTCATCATCGCCCTGCGCTCGGCCCGCCAGCGTGAGCGCGACACCCGCCTGCTGACCGGCGTGGAGGCCCTGTGCGGCGCCATCCGCGAGCACCTGGAGTCGTGGCAGGCCGGCGAGCTGTGCGGGCGCGAGATCGAGTACGAGCGAGGAGAGGGCCGCGGCCTGGACGACGCCGGGCACGTCTTCTTCTGGCAGCAGACCTACGCCGAGCGCATCACCCTGCTCGATGGAGAGTGACCATGAGCCGCAAGACCAGACGCAAGACCGCCGGCCCCGCGCCGGCGCCCCGGCCCGCCACCCCGGCGCCCCTGCCGGACGGTGGTGGCGACTACATCCGCACGCCCGACGGCGGCGTGGCGCCCGATGGCGGCGCCCCGGACGGCGAACCCCGTGACACCACCGAGGACACCGAGTCATGAGCGATATCCAGTTCTCCCGCAGCACCGTCATCCGCGGCAAGCTCGAATCCGCCTACGGCGTGGAGACCCCGCCCGGCGCCAACGACGCCGCCTTCGAGGTCTCCAACCTCAGCTACAAGCGCCTGGACGGCTCCCGCCCCGCGCGCGAGAGCGTGGACCCCTACTTCGGCCACCCCGGCGAGCTGCCCGGCCGGCACTACAGCTCCCTGGGCTTCTCCACCTACGTGCGCAAGGTGGCCACCCCCGGCGACAAGCCGGACATCGACCCCCTGCTGCAGGCCTGCGGGCTGGCCGCCGTCATCACCGGCGGGCAGGACGTCACCTACAACCCGGTGCAGAAGAACCTCAAGAGCATGACCTTCTGGGCCCACCTCAACGGCCACCTGCACAAAGTGGTGGGCGCCCGCGGCAGCCTGCAGCTGAGCGGCGAGCTGGGCGGCCAGCTGCGCGCCCAGTTCAGCTTCCAGGGCCTGCCCAAGGGCTCGCCGGCCGACGAGGCCTTCCCAACCATCGCCCGCCCGGACGGCTGCGTGGACGCCCTGGACGGCGACAACTGCAGCGTGACCCTGTTCGGCACCCCCCTGCAGATCGTCAGCTTCAGCATCGACCTGCAGAACCAGCTGCAGCACATCGTCACCAGCGCCGGCGAGCAGATCGCCATCACCAACCGCGCCGCCACCGGCGAGCTGGTGGTCATCAAGCCCAGCGTGAGCGAGTTCGACTACCACGCCAAGGAGGCCGACCCCTGCGCCACCGGCACCCTGGAACTCACCGCCGGCGGCCTGCAGATCAGCGCCCCGGCCGTCTCCCTGGGCACCGTCACCGACCTGGGCGACCACAACGGCGTGGCCACCGTCACCCTGCCGCTCATGTTCCGGCGCTCGGCGGGCAATGACGACCTGCTGCTGAAATTCAGCTGAGAAAAATGAAAAGCCCCTGCGGTGGTGGGACACCCAGGGGCACGGCAATCACCAGCACGAGTGGTGACTACGTGAGCAAGTATAGCAAGGCACTGCGAGAGCTCAGAAAGATGGGAGAAAGACTGCCCGCCTGGCGATTCCTGGCCCTGCTGGCCTTCGTGCTGCTGGCCGAGCTGGCCCTGCTCATCGCCTGGCGGCTGCCCCTGCTGCTGGACCACTGAAACGACAGGAGAAAGAGCCCCATGGCCATTGTGCGCGGCAAAGACGACGCCTACTGGTGGCAGGTGCACCACAAGGTGCCGGTGGACGACGGCCGCTACGCCGCCGTCTCCCTCAAGGCCAAGTTCAAGCGCCTGGACAAGGCCCGCGTGGGCCAGGTGCTGGACGCCATCACCAATGGCGACGCCAGCCTGAGCGACGAGGACCTGGTGCGCGAGGTGCTGCTGGACTGGAAACAGGTGCGCGGCCTGGAGCTGGAGGACGGCAGCGAGCCCAGCTTCGCCGTGGACGACCAGCGCGAGTGGGTGCTGGGCATCATCGGCATGGAAGCGGCCATCGTGCGCGCCTGGGCCGAGAGCGTCACCGGAGGGCGCCTAAAAAACTGACGGAGGCGGCCCGCCGCTGGGCGGAGGGCGACGGACAGG
The DNA here is from genome assembly GCA_027031685.1 of Gammaproteobacteria bacterium. GTDB lineage: Bacteria > Pseudomonadota > Gammaproteobacteria > UWMA-0217 > UWMA-0217 > JALVPS01. The sequence goes on from JALVPS010000223.1 coordinate 21,917, forward strand.
CGCAGGCCGCCGCCGACGCCCTGGGCGTGGCCGGCGTGGCGCCGGCGGAGGACTACGAAGTGTGGTCGGAGAACTGGGCCGTCTTCGAGTGCTTCACGCTCTGCCAGTGGCAGTGGGTGGGCGGCATGGGCGTCATGCGCGCCGGGCTGGACCAGGCCGCCGCCTGGGCGCTCATCGAGCGCCACCCGGACATGCCCGACGACCGCCGGGCGCGCTGGGCGGCCTTCGAGGCCCTGCAGCTCATGGCCGCCGAGGCACTGGCCGTGTGGGCCGGCTCAGGAGGACAGCCAGCGGATCGTGTCCACTAGCAGCCACACGAGCGTCACGGCGAGCAGCCCCAGCCCGGCCCACACCGCCCACAGGCCGAACTCCGGCGAGCGCAGGATCAGCAGCAGGGCGGCGGCGAAACTCATCAGATACGGCATGCCAGGAGCATAGCGACACCCATGGCCGATCTCACCATCAAGCTCGTCATGACCGCCGACGGCACGCGCCTCACCCGCGCCGTGGACGCCGCCGGCCGCAAGGTGGGCGAGCTGGGCGGCAAGGCGCAGCGGGCGGGCGACGAGGCCAGCCGGGGGCTGGGCAGGGCCCGCGCCGGCGTCGAGTCCATCTCCCGCCAGCTCCAGAGCGCCAGGAAGTACGTCGTCTCCTATTTCGGCGCCTTCATGGCCATCGACGCCGTGGGCACCCTGCGCCGCATGGCCGACGGCTGGCAGTCCGTGCGCGCCCAGCTCATGGTCGCCACCAAGTCGCAGGCCGATTTCGGCTTTGCGCTGGATGAGGTCTATCGCATCGCCCAGAGCACCGGGGCGGAGCTGGAGAGCACCGGCAAGCTGTACGCCCGCCTCGCCACCGCCATCCAGGAGATGGGCGGCAACGTCCAGATGGCCAGCGTGGTGACGCAGGCCATGAACGACGCCCTCAAGATCAGCAAGGCCAGCACGGCCGAGGCGGCGTCGGCGCAAATCCAGTTCTCCCAGGCCATCGCCAGCGGGGTGCTGCGCGGCGAGGAATTCAACGCCGTCAACGAGGCCGCCCCGCCGTTGATGAAGGCCCTGGCGGAGCAGCTCGGCGTCACCCGTGGCGAGCTGCGCAAGATGGCCGAGGCCGGCCAGCTCACCGCCGACGTGGTGCTGCCGGCCATCATCAAGGCGAGCGGCGACCTGCGCGAGACATCCGAGCGCATGGGCGACACGATGGCCATGAGCTGGCAGAAGGTGGTCAACGCCATGCAGCGCTGGGTGGGGGAGAAGGACGAGGCCATCGGGGCCTCGCGGGCCATCTCCAATGCGCTCAACGCTGTGGCCAACAACTTTGGCCTGGTGGGCGACGCCGTGCTGCGCCTGTCCACCGTGGCGATGGTGGGCTACGCGCTCAAGCTGGGCAAGGCCAAGACCGCCACTCTTGGGCTGGGCGGGGCCCTGACCGGCGCCCGCGCCAAGCTGCTCCAGTTCACCGTGCAGACCACCCGCTCCATGACCGCCGTCAAGCTGATGAGCGGGGCGCTCAAGACGCTCGGCCTGGCGGCCAGGGCCGTGTTTCCGATCTTCATCGCCTACGAGATCGGCAAGTATCTGTGGGACAACTTCGCCACGGCCCGCAAGGCCATGCGCATCACCGTCACCGCCATGAAGAACGGCGGCGAGCGGATCAAGTTTGTGTTCAAGGCCCTGGGGGCCTACATCAAGTGGGCGTTCAAGCGGGCGTTTGACGCCATCCGCAACCACTACGCCACCCTGTTGGAGTACGTCGCCAAGGGCTTCGACCTGATCGGCGGCGACGCGATGGCCGCCAGGCTGCGCAAGGTGGTGGACGCCATCCGCCCGGCCCGCGATGCCGGCGTCCAGCTCGGCCAGGACATCGCGGAGGCGTACACCTACATGACCAACGCCATCGAGGCCAACAACCGCGAGCTGGCCAAGGCGCTGGAGGCGGACGAAAAGGAGTTCGCCGCCAAGGGCAAGGTCAAACGCCAGGTGGACGCCACCAGCCTGTCCCTGGGCAAGCTGTCCAAGCAGAATCGGACCAGCGCCAAGGCGGCCCGTGAAGCCGCCAAGGCCGCCGAGGAACAGCAGCGCGCCTACCGCGACCTGCTGCGGGAGATCAACCCCCTGCAGGCCGCCTCGGACGACTACGCCGCCAAGCTGGCCATCCTGCAGAAGGAGCTGGACGCCGGCCGCATCACCGCCAAGGAGTACGAGGAGCAGGTCTGGGCGCTGGACCAGAAGATGCTCGGCTTCGGGGACGACGCCGAGGACACGGCGGACAAGGTGGCCAAGGCCGCCGATCCGATGGCCGATGCCTGGAAGCGCGCCACGGAGCGCATCGACCAGAGCTTTGCCGATGCCTTCAAGGGCGGCTTCAAGAGCTTCAAGGACTTCGCCGGCAACATCAAGAACGCCCTGCGCGACCTGCTGGCCGAGCTGGCCTACCAGCTCGCCAAGAGCAAGTTCTTCCAGCTCCTGGGCGGCCTGAGCGGCCGGGGCGGCTTCCTGGGCGGCCTGGGCAGCCTGGTGCCCTCCGGGGCCTTCGCCGCCGGCGAGGTGGGCGGCCTGCCGGGCGGTGGCCTGCCCGGTGGCGTGCCGGGCATGAGCGGTGTACTGGGCACCCAGATCGGCGCCACCACCCTGGGCGGCACCATGCTGGCCGCCGGTGGCGGCTATCTGGTGGGCGGCTTCCTGGAGGACCGGCTGGGCGGCAACGCGCAGATCGGCACCACCCTGGGGAGCACCGCCGGGATGATTATCGGCGGGCCGCTTGGGGCCGTTGTCGGCGGCGCCCTCGGGGGCCTGGTCGGCTCCATGTTCGGCGGCAAGTGGAAGACCCGCGACAGCGGCGTGGAGCTGTCCTACAGCGGCGGCGAGCTGACAGGACAGCAGTACGAATACCAGAAGAAGCGCAACCTGTTCGGCAGCAAGACCCGCACCCGCCACAGCGAGCTGGACAGCAAGGTGCAGGCCGCCCTCAACCAGACGTTCGACGCCATCGAGCAGGGCGTCCAGCAGATCGCGGACAACCTGGGCAGGGACGTGCAGGACGCCATCGACAGCTTCACCGCCGAGGGCAAGATCAGCCTCAAGGGCCTGTCCAAGGAGGCCGCCCAGGCCAAGTTGCAGGAGTGGGTGAACCGCACAGGCGGGCAGCTCATGGCCGCCGTCCTGCCGGAGTTTTCCGGCATCATCCGCGCCGCCGGCGACCGCGCCGGGGAGCTGTTGCAGCCGCTGCTGAGCCTGTCGCAGTACATCGGGGAGGACTGGGCGCCGCACGTGGCCACCACCCTGACCGGGGCGGCCCGCCAGGCCCGTGAGGCGGTGGAGCGCCAGCTTGCCGACTACGACGGCTCCGTGGAGGCCACCCAGCGCCTGGCCCAGGCGGTGCAAGCCCGCTACCAGGTGGAGCAGGAGCTGCTGCGCCAGATCGGCCAGGTGCGCGAGTCCGTCAAGGGCATGACCGACGACCTGCTGGCCGACCTGGGGCGCGCCCTGCGCAGCGATCAGGAGCAGTTCGACTGGCTGACCCAGCAGCGCCTGCTGCTGCGCCAGCAGCTCGAAGCCGCCAGCGACCCCGAGGAAATCCAGCGCCTCACCGCCAAGGTGCTCAGCGTCACCCGCGAGCAGATGCAGATGATGAGCGCCGAGCAGCTCAAGGCCAACGCCGAGAACATCACGGCCTTCGTGCGGCAGGTGCGCACCATCGCGGAGGACAAGCTGCGCCAGGCCGAGGAGGTGGTCAAGACCGAGCACCAGGAGATCGCCGGGGCCACCCGCGCCACCCTGCAGTCGGCCTCCCAGAGCATCGCGGAGGCGGCCCGCAACATGAACCAGGCCGCCGCCAACCTGAACGTCGCCGCCGCCAGCATGAACAACGCGGCCGGGGCGCACATCCAGGCGGCCAACGTCCAGACGCAGATTCTGGCCTGGAACTGGAACGGCTATGACAGCGGGTTCTGAGGATGCGTGACCTGACCGCCACCCTGGAAGCCCGCCTGGGGCGGGCCGTCACCGAGCCGGCGGGGCTGGCCGAGCTGACCCTGCCGGGCGGGCTGGTGGTGCGCGCCAGCACGCGGGGGGCCGTCACCTGGGACGGCCACACGTGGGACCACCCCCTGGACCTGGCCGGCCTGCGCGAGATCGCCGGCGGCGGCGTCCAGGGCACCCTGCGCCTGGACAACCGCGACCACGCCCTGACGCCGGCCCTGACCGGCGCCGACGACCCCCGTGGCGGCCCGGTGCGCGTCTGGCTGGGTGACGGGGATGAGATGGTGCTGATGCTGGCCGGTGAGCTGGACGCCGTGGGCGCCGTGTGGCCGGTGGCCGAGATCGCCATCACCTCCCAGGGCGTGCGCCGGATGCTGGCGCCACGGGTGCGCCTGTTGCCGCCGCTGGTGCGCCACCTGACGCCGCCCGGCACCATCATCGACTGGGGCGGCGAGCGCATCGTACTGGAGGCCGAGCGATGAACCGCTACCCCGATCTGCCCGTCGCCTGGGAGTCCCGCCTGCAACGCGAGGACGGCCGCGAGCTGACCGTCACCGCCGGTGGCGTGCTGCGCGGCCGCGACCTGTGGGCCGGCGCCCCGCTGGTGACCCTGGAGCTGGTGCACCCCTACATCGAGGCCGCAGACGCCACCGCCCTGGAGGCGTTCTACGCCGCCAACCGCAGCACCGAGTTCCTGTACGCCTGGCCGCTGGACCATAGCGGCCAGCCCCATGACTACCGGGTGCTGTTCGACGGCCCGCCGGAGATCGTCAAGGTAGGCCCGCAGCACTTCACGGCGCGGGTGCGTCTCAAGGGGCGTCGCACGTGAGCGGATTGCGCCACAAGACCCCGGCCCGCTATCTGGTGGGCGGGCGGCCGCCCACGGCCACGGGCACGGTGGCCGCCCACGGCGCCATCGCCCCGGTGGTGTACGGGGTGGCCCGCCTCGATGCGCGCCCGGCCATCGTCACCACCCGTGGCGACACCCTGCTGCTGGCCATCGTCTGGTGCATCGGCCCCATCGACGCCATCCAGGCCCTCACCATCAACGACCGCCCGCCGCCGTCCGAGGTGGTGGTGCGCCACTACCTGGGCACCCCCGATCAGGGGGCGGACCCCGGCCTGCTGGCCGCCGACCCGGCCCTGGACGACACCATGCGCGGCACCATCGCCGGGCAGGACGTGGCCCTGGCCTGGTCGGTGCTGGAGATACCCGCCGGCGCCGTCAGCGGCTGGCCCCGCGTGGCGGCCACCATCCGGGGGCGCAAGGTGCACGACCCACGCAGCGGGCAGACCGTGTGGAGCGACAACCCGGCGCTGTGCCTGGCCGACTTCATCGCCTCGCCGGTGTACGGGCAGGGCCGGCCGGTGCGCGGGGTGGCGGCCGCCGCCGACGCCTGCGACGAGCTGGTGGGGGGCGCCCACCGGCGGCGCATCGGCCTGGCACTGGACAGCCAGGCGCCGGCCACGCAGTGGGCCGAGACGCTGCGCACCTACGCCGGGGCCTTCACCGTGCCGGACGGCGACGGGGTGCGCCTGGTGCCGGACCGCCCGGCGGCCCCGGTGGCCACCATCACCGAGGCCAGCATCCTGCCGGACAGCCTGCGCATCACGCGCCCCTCCCTGCGCGATCAGCCCACCGTGGTGCGGGTGGAGTACACCGACACCGGCAGCCTGCCCTGGCGTACCGCCGCTGCGGTCGCGATGGCCCCCGGCGTCGATACCGGCGCCACCCCCTGGCGCGAGGAGCGCATCAGCCTGCCGGGCATCCACGATGGCGCGCAGGCCATGCGCGAGGCGGCCGAGCGGCTGGCCTCGGCTACCCTGGGCGGCCTGTCGGTGAGCTGGACGCACACCGATGAGGCCCTGGCCCTGCAGGCGGGCGACGTGGTGCGCCTGTCCCTGCCGTGGCTGGACCGCCTGCTGCGCCTGCTGTCCGTGGAGGCCGACGGCCCCGGCCGCTGGCGCATCGAGGCCGCCGCCTACGACCCGGCCATGTACCCGGACGACACCAGCGGGGTGACCCTGGAGCTGCCCCCGCCCGTGCCCCGCGCCGACGAGATCGCCGCGCCCACCGTGGGCGGCGTCACGTCCGGCGGCGGGGTGTACCTGCAGGGGGCGGACGGCACCATCCTCAACCGCGTGCGCGTGGACCTGGCCCCGCCGCCCGATCCGAATCTGGACCACCTGGAAATCCGTTTCCGCCGCGCCGGCTCCAACGAGCCGTGGCAGGCCGGCACGGTGGAGGGCACCGTGGCCTGGCTGGCGCCGGTGGAGGACGGCGCCCTGTACGAGTTCCAGACCCGCGCCGTGAGCCGCGCCGGGGCCGTCTCCCCCTGGGTGGACGGCACGCACACCGTGCGCGCCAAGGACGTGCCGCCCCCCGGCGTCACCGGCCTGACCGTGACCGTCTCCCCCGCCGGCACGCGCAAGATCGCCTTCGCCTACCCCAATCCGCCGGCGGACCTGGCCGGCTTCCGCGTGCAATGGCAGGCCGGCGGCGACTGGCAGGAGCTGCTGGACGGCCTCACCCAGCGGCGCCAGATCGAGACCAACGAGATGCCCGCCGGGCAGGTGAGCATCCGCGTGCGCGCCGAGGACCGCACCGGCAACGTCTCCGGCTGGGCGACCGTCACCAGCAACATCGCCCAGGGGCCTGACGGCGTGTGGTACGACGTGGACCAGCGCATCGAGACGGAGCGCCAGCGCAACGACGGGCAGGATGGCACCCTGGTGACCCACGACGGGCGCATCACCACGGAGGCCGGGCGCAACGATGCCCAGGACGGCACGCTGGTGGTGCACGACGGCCGCATCACCACCGAATCCGGGCGCAACGACGCGCAGGACGGCTCCCTCGTTTACCACGAGACCAACCTGATCCCGGCCGCGCAGAACACCGCGAACACGGCGCTGAACAAGGGCACGCACCTTGAGGTGGACGTGATTCCGCCCATCGACACCACGGCGACTACGGCCAAGAACGGCGTGGACCAGATTCAGCAGCAGGACCTGCCCACCCTGCAGCAGGAAGTGAATGACGTCAGGAACACCACCGAGGACGTGCAGAACCGCACCTTCGTGCTGGAGGGCCGCACCGACGACCTGGACAACCGCGTCAACACCGCCCAGGGCAAGGCCGACAACGCCTACGACCGCGCCATCGAGGCCAAGAACGAGGCCATGAACGCCCTCAACGAGGCGGGCCTGAAAGCGCGGGTGTACTACCAGGGCGCGCCGCCGGGGGGCGCCCATGACGGCGACGTGTGGATCGACACCAGCAACAACTACCACCCCTGGGTGTACCGCTACGGCGGCTGGCAGGATGCCTCAGTGCTCCAGGCCGACGTGATCCAGGCCGTGCACGTGGCCGCCTCCGCCATCCTGGCCGAGCACATCGCCGCCGGGGCCATCACGGCGGAGAAGATCGGGGCCGGCGAGATCAAGGCCGTGCACCTGGACGTCCAGAGGCTGGACGCCATCACTGCCAACCTGGGCTATGTCACCGCCGGCACGCTGGCTGGCCCGGAGCGGTGGATTCAGCTCGGCGGCGGGGAGTTCCTGCGGGCGAACAAGAACGGGGCCGGTATGTTCATCGTGGACGCCAATGGGGCGACGTGGACACGTGATCTTTACGTCTGGGGGCGGTGGTACAGGAGGACCGCGCAGGGCTGTCTTTTCGATTATGAAGGGTACAAGAAACTTGAAGGAAACGAGGGGTGCTGATGCCTTACTGGATCGCCATCATTGATGAGCAGGACCACATCGTCAGCAACGACATCCTGCCGGACGACCTGCCCCTGGAGAACCACGAGCTGCCGGCGGGCCGTACCGCCGTGCGCTCCGACTTCCCGGCCCCCAATCCCTTCGAGCACGTCATCGACCGCAGCACCGGCGCGCCTCGCGTGGTGGAGCGCGTGCCCCCGCTGGAGGAGATCAGGGAAGAAGGCCAGTACAAGGTGGATCGCATGGCCGGCGGCGCCCGCTCGCGCATCATCACCACCGTGCCCGGCCAGGCGGAGACGTACCTGGCCAAGGAGCGCGAGGCGCGGGACTGGCTGGCGGCGGAGGCGGCCGGCGACCAGCCGGTGCTGGCCGACTATCCCATGCTGCAGGCGGAGACGGCCGTGACCGGCCAGAGCGCCACGGAGGCGGCGCAGGCCATCGTCGCCAGGGCGGACCAGTGGCGCGTGCTGGGGGCGCGCATCGAGCGCGTGCGCCGACAGGGCAAGCTGGACATCGAGGCCGCCCCTGACGCGGCGGGGGTGGAGGCCGTCATCGAGCGCGTGCAGGCTGAGCTGCAGACCATCATCACGGGAGGCTGACGACAATGGCACTGATCGCCCGCTGGCAGTTCGACGAGGGCAGCGGCACCACGGCCGCCGGCAGCGCCGGCAGCGAGCCGGCCTGCTCGCTCATCGGCAGCGTCGGCTGGACCGCCGGCAAGTTCGGCCAGGCCATCCACGTGCCGCAGGACAGCGGCGCCCGTGGCGAGGTGGCGCAGTGGACCGGCTTCCAGAGCGCGCAGACGACGTTCTCCTACGCCGCATGGGTCAAGATGGACACCTGGACCGGCTCGCCCATCCTGGCCGTGGTGTCCGTGCCGTATGCCGCTGGCGACTGGCGGCGGGCCTTCCAGATCAGGGTGGCCCATTGGGACGGCACCATCATGGTGACGCTCTACGACGGGTCCAGCCATCAAATCTTCGGCGGCAAGGCCATCAACGACGGTCAGTGGCACCATGTGGCCGTCACCTATGACGGCAGCACGGCGAAGCTGTACGTGGACGGCGACCCAGATGGCAGCATGGCCCTGTCGGGCTTTTCCGCGCCCTACACCGGCGAGGCCATCCAGGTGGCCGGCGACCGCAACGGCGCCAGCGACAGCCTGGCCGGCGCCCTGGACGACCTGCGCATCTACGACCACGCCCTGAGCCAGAGCGAGATCCAGGGCCTGCTCAACCCCGTCACCGTGCTGGCCGGCGCCGATGCCACCCTGGGCCTCGACGCCACCGCCGGGGCCGTGGCCGTGCGCCACCAGCTGGCCGCCGTCTCCGCCGCCGCCGACACCACCGCCGGCGTGGGCGGGCTGGGGCAGCGCCATGAGCTGGCCGGCCCGTCCGCCGCCGCCGACCTGACCGCCACCAGCGGCGCCCTCGTGCAGCGCCAGCGGCTCGCCGGCGCGGGCGCCACTGGCGACACCGGCGCCACCACCGGCCTGCTGCAACAGCTGCAGCGCCTGGCCGCGGCGGCCGCCGTGGCCAGCGCCCTCACCATGCCCGCCGCCGCCCTCACGCAGCGGCACGGCCTGGCCGACGGCGCCCCCATCGTGCCCACCGCCGCCAGCGTGGCCGGTCTCGGCCAGCGGCACGAACTGGTGGGATTGGCCGCCGCCGCCGCCACCGAGGCCCCCGGCGCGGCCCTCACCCAACGGCACGCCCTGGGCGGGGCTGGCGTGGTGGTGGATGGCGCGGCCAACGGGGGCGCCCTGGGGCAGCGGCACGGGCTGGTGGGATGTGACGTCCTGGTATACAGCAACGCTGACTCGCAAGTCTGGCCGCTGACCATCGATGGGCAGACCAGCGGCGCGCAGCTTGGGTATAGATGGATTATAGGTGACCTCATTGAGGTGCCGGACATCTCGCGCTCCTACCGGCTATCGGCCCTGTTGCGCCAGCGCACAGCGCCGGGGGCCGACCCCGATTCCGATCCGCGCCACTATGCGGGTTTCTCCTGCTATGACGCTGATGTAAAAAGCATTTTTCCGCGTAATTTCTACATCCCAAACCCGGCCACCATGACCCGACTGGCGCAGCCGCTCGATTATGGCGACACCGAGATCGTGCTGGAGAGCACCGCCGGGTGGTCCACCGATATGCACTTCTTCTTTGCCGCCTATGGCTACACCGACGGTCAGGGGCGCACCTATCCCGATTGGTACTACACCCGAGACCTCTTCTATTTGTTCAACCGGGCGAGCATTGACGGCAACCGCCTGGTTCTCTCCAAGCCGTGGTTGGGTCCACGCAAGCCGGCCGGCACGGCGGTGGCCAATACGCGGAATGCCAGTACCTACAACTATGTTCTGCGCGCATATAAGACGTTGCCGAGTGATTGGCGCCGATACGAGGCGCTTATCAAAGGGGAGCAGCCGTCAGTGCACGGGGTCTACTTCATCAATTTCCGCCCTGCCACACGCTTTGTATCGCCCGTGTTGGGCGTTAATTACTGGGGCCCGCATACCATCGTCGAGTGGGACGGATGGGAGCTGGCTTCCGACGGCCCGCTCGCCCAACGCCATGGCCTGGCCGCCCCTTATGCCACCCTCGACACCGCCGCCGACCCCGGCCCGCTGGCCCAGTCCCATGCCCTGGCCGCGCCGGGGGCGGTGGCCGACCTGCAGGCGGACGCCGGCGCCATTCCCGTCCAGACCCATGTGCTGGCCCCGGCGGGGGTGTCCGCGCCCCTGCTGGCCGATGGCGGCGCGCTGGGGCAGCGCCACGGCCTGGCCGCCCTGTTCGCCGTGCTCACGGTGGCGGCGGACGGCGGCGGCGTCACGCCCACCCACGCCCTGGTGGGCGGCCCGCTCACCCTGAGCCTGGATGCGGACACGGGCGCCCTGCGCCAGCACCAGCGCCTGGCCGGCGAGAACGCCACCATCGGCCTCTACCCCTGGCGCGAGGGGCTGGGCCAGACCCACGTGCTGGCCCCCGCGGCCCTGGCCGCCGACGGGGCGGCGGACGGCGGCCCGCTCGGCCAGCCGCTGCCGCTGGCGGGTGTCGGCGGCGAGCTGGCCACGGCCGCCGATGCCGGCCCGGCGCGGCAGGATCACGCCCTGGCCGCCACCGGCCCGACCGTGGAGGCCACCGCCACCGCCGACGGGCTGGGCCAGCGCCACGCCTTCGCCGGCGCGGGCGCCCAGGCCGGCAGCGACGCCACGGCCGGCCCCCTGGGCCAGCGCCATGCCCTGCAGGATGGCGGGGCCGTCACCACGCCCCAGGCCACCACCGGCGCCGTCCTGCCCACCCACGTGCTGGCCCCCTGGCCCATGGTGGTGGAGACCGGCTCCCTCAATCCCGAGCTGATCGAGCACCACCTGCTGGCCGCCCTGCCGGCGGAGACGGCCACGGTGGTGCCCGGCCTGCGCCTCACCCAGCGCCACCCCCTGGCCGGGGCCGGGGCCGAGCTGCCCCTGCAGGCCGACAGCGCCCCGCTCAGCCAGCGCCAGCGGCTCGCCGCCAGCCCGGCCGTGGTGGACACCGCGGCCGATGGGGGTGCGCTGGGGCAGGCCCACCGCCTGGCCGGGGCGGATGCGCGCGCCGACGCCGTGCACCCCCTGCCGGCCCTCACGCAGCGCCACGGCCTGGCGGGGCAGGGCGCGGCGAGCACGCCCGAGGCCGCCGCCGGGGCGCTGGTGCAGACCCACGTGCCCGCCCCGCACGCCCTGCGCGTGACCCCCGAGGCCACGGGCGGCGCACTGGTACAGTCCCACGCCCTGGCGGGCGGTGCGCTGGCCGCCGGCCTCACCGTGGCCGATGGCGCACTGGCCCTGCGCCACCTGCTGGCCGGCGTGTGGGCCGCGCTGGATGCCGCAGCCGGGCAGGGCGGGCTCACCCAGCGGCACGCCCTGGCCGGCCTATCCGTGATCTTCGAGACAGAGATCCCGGGCAGCCGCATCCATATCGGCTATCCCCTCAAGTCCGACGGCTGGCAGGTGGACACCGCCGCCGACACGGGCCCGCTGGCGCCCGTGCACGCCCTGGCCGCCCAGGCCGTGGCCGCCACCGTCGAGGCGGCCGGCGGGGCGCTGGTGCAGCACCACGGCCTGCAGGGCCTCCCCGCCGCGGCAGACAACGGCGTCGGCACCGGGGCCCTCGTCCAGACCCACCCGCTGGCCGCCACCGGCGCCACCGCCGAGGGCCTGGCCGACGCCGGCCCCGTCACCCCCGTGCACGCCCTGGCCGGGGCCGCCGCCAGCGCCGGGACCGCGGCCGATGCCGGGCCGCTCGGCCAGCGCCACCACCCCGCCGCCCCCGGCGCCGCCGCGGACGCCCTGGCCGATGCCGGCCCGCTGGGCCAGCGCCACGCCCTGCAGCCGGCCCCGGCCGGGGTGGACCTGCGCCCGGACACCGGCGCCCTCAGCGCCCTGCACCGCCTGCAGGGGGCGGACGCCGCCAGCGCCACCGTCCTGCCGCGCCCGGCGCTCATCCAGCGGCACGGCCTGGCCGGCACCGGCGCGACGGCGGACACCGCGGCCGCCACCGGCCCCCTCGATCAGCGCCATGCCATCGCCCTCGCCGCCGCCACCAGCGACACCACGGCCGACGCCGCCCCCGTGGGCCAGCGCCACCGGCTCACCGCCATCGGCGGCAACACCGACCTGCGCGCCGACACCGCCCACCTGGGCCAGCACCACCGCCTGACCGGGCAGGACGCCGCCGCGCCCCTCATTGCCGTGGCCGACCGCCTGCGCCAGCACCACCCGCTGGCCGGTCTCGATGCCGCCGTGGACAGCGCCGCCGACGCTGGCGCCCTGACCCCCGAGCATCGCCTGGCCGCCCCCGGCGCCAGCGTGGACAGCACCGCACCGGCCGCCGCCCTCGTCCAGACTCACCCGCTGGCGGCGGCGGGCGCCACGGTCGAGGCCATCGCCGACGCGGCCCCCCTCGTGCAGCGCCACGCCCTGCGGGACGACGGCCTGACGGTGGATGCCCCCGCCGCCGCCGGTGCCGCCATCCAGCGCCACGAACTGGCCGGCGCGCCGTCGGTCACCGACCTGGCCGCCGATGCCGTTGCCCTCGTCCAGCGCCACGATCTGGCCGCCCCGGCCGCCGACACCGCCCTGCAGGCCGCCGCCGGTGCCCTCGTCCAGCACCACCCCCTGGCCGCCGCCGGGGCAGAGGCAGACAGCGCCGCCGCCACCGGCGCCCTGGTGCAACACCAGGTGCTGGCTGCCGCCGCCGTCGAGACGCGCCTGCAGGCCGCCGCCGGCCCCGTCACGCCGCGCCACCTGCTGGGCGGCGCGCCGGTCGCCACCGGGCTGGCCGCCGGCCTCGGCCCCCTCGTGCAGCACCAGATGCTGGCCGGCGCGGAGGCCGCCAGCGAGGCCGTCGCCACCGCCGCCCGCCTCGTCCAGCGCCACCTCGCGGACGGGCAGGGCGCCGTCATCGAGGCCGCCATGCCCGGCCTGCCCATCGCCCAGCGGCAGACCCTGGCCGCCCCCGGCGCGCAGGCCGACACGGCCGCCGCCACGGGCGCCCTGGTGCAGGACCATCACCTGGTAGATGCCGGGCTGGAAGTCGCCCTGGAAGTGAGCATCATCGGCTTCGAGCTCAACACCGACGTGCTCAGCGTGGAAGTCGTCACCGCCCGCAAATGGGTGGTGCCGGACCGGCGGCGGGGGTGACATTTGTCACCTGTAAAATGTCACCTGCGCCGCCCGATCATCGGGTCTCCAGACTACCGACCGCCCCTTGGAGACCCGACCCATGGCAAAGGCATACAACGCAGTCGTCTACGACAACGGCCTGAACTACTTCAAGAACAACTGTGACAAGATCATCGTCACCGACGGCGTGCCCAACATCAACGACTACGCCGCCACCGTCGGCATGAAGGCCGCCGAGGCCGACGTGACCCCGGCCACCTTCACCATCGCCGCCAACGGCGCCGGCCGCAAGATCAGCCACGGCGCGGTGGACGGCACCGTCACCGCCTCCACCAGCGGCAACAACGACCTGCACATCGCCTACCTCGACACCACCAACAGCACCGTGCTGGCCATCACCGACGAGACCACCAACCAGCCGCTCACGGCCGGCAACCCCGTCACCTTCCCGCCCATCGAGTACAAGTTCAACGCGCCCGTCTAGTTCTCCCGCCAATAGTCGGCGGGAGTGGATTGAAACAACGCGCCCGTCTAAGGCGCCCAGGCCCCCGCCCACCCGGGCGGGGCCGTCCCGCCCGGTAGCGGCATCAGACCCGACACGAGGGGATTGAGACACCATGCTGCGCGACACCGAGATCTACTACCTGGGCCGGGACGACGTACTCGAATGGCGCCTGCACGGCGAGGCCGGCCCCTTCCCCGAATCCTTCTACCAGGGCATCACCCGCTGCGTCCTGCACATCGGCGATGCCGCCACCCTCGACAGCCGCGACAACCCCCTGGCCATCACCTGGGGCACCGGCAACAGCCTCCAGCTCCGCCTCAAGCACGCCAAGAACCTCACCCCCGGCCGCCACCAGGCCCGCCTCATCGTCTACACCTGGGCCGAGCCAGACGGGCTGGAAGACTGGCGGCAACTGCCGTGGATCGTCGTGCGGGAGTCGGGGGAGTAGGGAGGGCACAAAAAACCCCCGCGACGCGGGCAACGTCCGGGGGCCGTGGCAACCACCAACGCACTCTTGGTGATCACGTGAAGAAGTATAGCAAGGCATTGAAAGAATTGAGGCGACTCCTAGAACACATGCCCGCCTGGCGTTTCATCCTGCTCCTGCTGCCGCCCATCCTGTGGGCCGCGGCACAGCTCATCCGCGCCGTGCGCTGGTGGTGACGGGCTGAACAAAAAACCCCCGCGACGGGGCAACGTCCGGGGGCCGTGGTCGATCACTGGACAGGGCAGTGATTACATGGTTGATCTTAAGCATGTGACGAGCATCCTGCAAATGCTCCACGAATCCAAACCGCTCCGCCGGCTCGCCTGGGGCCTGCTGACCGTGCTCGTCTACTGGCGCCTGCCCGAACTGCTGCGCGCCGTGGCGGAGATCGTCAGGTGAGGAGGCGCCCCTACGCCGCCGCCTTCCCGTGCGACTCCCCGCACAGCGGGCAGGGCAGCCCCTGAACCACCAGCGCCTCGCGCAACCAGTCCGGCCGCTCCGGCAGCCGCCCCTTCATCTCCTTGCGCCACCTGCGTGCCACCGCCGGCGTCCACGGCAGACCCGCGCCGATCACCTCCCGGTTGATGAACTCCCGCAGCTCCGCGCGGAAGGCCAGGAAATTGGAGAGATCCTCCCTGATCCGCTCCAGCTCCTCCTCGATCACCGGCAGGTGCGCCGTCGTCAGCTCCGCCAGCGAGCGCACCCGGCACAGCACCCGCAGCCGGTTCGCCACGTGCTCGCGCGCCCCGCCCTGGCTGCCCAGCCCGGCCACCGCCGCCGCCATCGCGTGCGCCAGCTCCTCCCGCTGCCGGAACGAAAGCGGCTCGCCACCGGCCGCCTCCGGCGCGGGCGCCGCCACGGACCGCCCGCCCTCGCCGGCCGGGATGTACTCCCCCTCCAGCACCACCTTCTCCAGCAGCTCCCCGGCCACCGCCATCGCCTGCGGAATCTGATCCGGCGTCAGCTGCTCCAGACTCTCGATACCCAGGCGCAGATTCACAATCGCATGCGCCTCGTCGTAGCCCAGCTTGCGCCCACGCGCCTCGGCCACCTTCACCACCCGGCGGATGGCCTTCACCAGCGGCTCGCGCTGCGCCTTCGTGGCGTGGGGGAGGGGCTTGGGGGGTTCCTCCGGCTGGGCTTTCTTCACCACCTGGCCGTTCCAGTAGCGCCAGAGCACCTCATCGCACTCGTCCTGGTAGCGCTCCAGCTTCTCGCGCACCTCCGGCTTGACCTTGGCCGGACTGATGGACATGAGCCAGCCGGGGAGCTTGCGCAGGGGGAGGCAGAGCATCTCGCGTTTCTTGCCGTCCTGGGCAACCGTTGGCATAAGCCAACACTTCCAACGAGGCTCCTTGAGCTTGGTGGATTGTCGTCCCCAGTCTATGCCCAGCGCGTCGCAGATCGGCCGGGCCGGGGTGTAAGGCTCGTGGTTGTGCTCGACGAGATAGAGGGTGTCGTCGTGGAAGGTGACGGGGATAAGGGATTGGTTCATGTCGGTTCTCCTGGCTTGAGGTTCGAGAACCGCCACGCCTTTCCTGCCAGCAAAAGGGTGGCGGAGTGCGCGGGTTGGCAGACCGGGCCAGGGACCGGCGGGCCTTGCGGCCCCCCACGCACCCCACCATTAAACGGGCACGAAAAAACGCGCTCGAATGGCGCGTGGTGCGCCTGGACTTCGGGCTGCCAAACCCGGTCACCGATGTGCGGTGACGGGGTGAGCGTAGACCCGGGGGCGCGTGGTGTCAACGGAAATGCAACACTTCTGTTTGACAGTTAAACACTTCTGTTGTATCTTTTGCCCATGAATTCGAAGCAGTTCAAACGCTGGCTGGAGAAACAAGGGGCCACCTTCGAGCAGGGCAAGGGCTCGCATCTCAAGGTGTACCTGAACGGCCGGCAGTCTGTGCTGCCGATGCACGGCAAGCAGGAACTGGGCAAAGGGCTGGTAGCGGCCATCAAGCGCCAGCTCGGACTGAAATGAGGTGGAACGATGGACTTTGAATATCCTGTTGAACTGACCCGTGACGGGGACACCTGGCTGGTGACCTTTCCCGATGTGCCGGAGGCCATCACCTTTGGCGCGGACAAGGACGAGGCGCTGCTGCAGGCCAAGGACGCGCTGGCGACGGCATTGTCGATGTACGTGGACAGCCGGCGCGACCTGCCTGAACCGAGCCCGGCGAAGGGCAGGCCGACGGTACGGCCCGACGCACTGGACTGCGCAAAGCTGGGCATCTACGCGGCCATGCGCGAACAGGGGCTGCGCAAGGCCGACCTGGCGCGGCTGCTGAACTGGCACATGCCGCAGGTAGATCGCCTGCTGGATCTCAATCATGCCTCGCGTCTCTCGCAAATCGAGCAGGCTGCTGCCGCGTTGGGCAAGCATGTGGAGTTGCGGGTGGCATAGCCCCGTGAGGCGCTGGAAGATGTCATGTCTCGCCCTTTTGCAGCACATCCCAGGCGCCCTCGCGGATGATGCCCCGAATCTGCTCCAGGGCGTCCCGGGCCGCCTCCGGATCGCGGCGGTGATACAGCATCGCCAGCCCGGCGAACAGGCCGCGCAGCGCCTCCGGATCGTCGATCTCCTGCACCACCTGCGCGGCGGTGAGCCCGTTCTCGATGTCCTGGTCTGTCAGGCAAAAACCCATGAGAGGCACCTCTGATGCTGGACAGTGTTGCTGCCATCAAATCGCTGGTCGATACCAGCAAATCGCTCATCGAACTGTTCCGCACGCTGGCCGAACGCTGCAAGGACCCGGCCCTGCGCGACGAAGTGGAACAGGCCCTGGCCGACGCCGAGACACGCATGAAACTGGCCCAGGCGGAATCCGCCAAAAACCTCGGCTTCACCCTGTGCGAATGCACCTGGCCGCCGAACATCATGCTCTACAAGCGAGACCTGAACGCCGTCGTCTGCCCCCAATGCGGCCACAGACGCAGCAAGATCAAGGCCGCGGGAAGCAACCGCAGACGTATTCCCTAACCGCATACGCACCCCCTCTGAGCTGTGACATAACCGCTTCGATGCCCTAGAAAAAACAATCACTTGCAAAGCATCTGCCGCGCCGCGAATGTCACATTCAGACCCAAAAAACTAGCCTGAAATCAAAGCGATACGGCACATCGGCCAACCCTCTACGAACCAGGTGGTCGGAGGTTCGAATCCTTCCGGGCGCGCCATTTTTCAATCACTTACGTGCGTTCTTCTGGCCCCCTTGTGACATAAATCGCCTGCTGTGACATTCAGCGCAGGGGTTTCACT
>JALVPS010000224.1 GCA_027031685.1 Gammaproteobacteria bacterium
TCACCGAGGCCGCCGAGCCGCTCGGCCTGGCGGTGGAATTCGAGGCCTTGTTCGCCGGCGTCCCCGCCTTGGCCACCCCGCGCACCACGCCCATCGTGGCGGCCGCCGAGGCCCTCACCGACCACCCCGCCGCCAGCGTGGCCTTCGGCACCGAGGGTCCCTTCCTGCAGCGCCTGGGCATCGACACCCTCATCTTCGGCCCCGGCGACATCGACCGCGCCCACCAGCCCGACGAATACTGCCGCATGGACGCCATGCAGCAGGCCGTCGCCTACCTGCGGCGGCTCATCGCGCGGTTTTGCATGGGGGACTAGGGGCAGTGGCCGCCCCGGCCGCCCGGGGCGGCGCTGCACTGGCTGGGGGTGGACTGCTGCGCCTTCCATCGCAACTGGACGCGCCAGGCGGCCGGCCACCAGTCGCCCACTTCGTGGTGGACGACACCCTGCTCACCCGCTCGCGGCGACCAACGGTTCATGCTGGGGGCATCGCCACCCCCCGGAGGACAGGCCATGAGCCGGGACGTGTGGGAAGAACGCTATGTCTGCTCCCGGGCCCTCGACCCCCTCTGCCTTTTGCGCCCCAGGGCACCTAGCGGCAGCAGCCACCAGGCCAGCGCCCCGCCCCCTTCCACCACATAGTCCACTCGGGCGTCCGGCACGGGATCGCGCCCGGCGTCCTCCAGGGGCAGGGCCGCCAGCGCACTCCGCTCCTCCGGCCCCCAGCCGGTCAGCCATTCCCCGCTGTCCGCGTCGTACAGCTCTACCAGCAGGTCGTAGTCACCGCTGGGATAGCCACTGTCCAGGTTCACCTCCACCACGTAGGCATCGTCTGCGCGGTGGCCGATCAGGTGAAAGTCGTCCGTGGTGTGCAGCACGTTCCACGGCCCGCCCTGGTAGCTCACCGACAGCACGGCGTACACCCAAGCCTCGCCATTGTCGATGTCCACGTCCAGGGTCAGATCGAAAGCATGAAAGAAGCCGTCGCCGTCGCGGTCGGCCCGCAAGGCCACCTCTGTGCGGAACAGGTGCACCACAGGCAGCGGGCAACCGCAATCGGCGGTGTAGCGGCGGACGAGCGCGGCCGGGCTGGGGGGTGCCAGACCCGCCATCCGGCGCGGTCCGTCCAGGCGCAGACCGGCGCGGGCATCGAGGCGCGGCGAAGGCCACTGGCCATTGGCGCGGGCCGGGTAATCGCGGACGTGGGCGAAACGCAGGGCTGGGGCCTGCGCCACCGCCAGCGCGGGCGTGGCGAGCAGACCGAGCAGGAAAAACAGTGGCAGACGCATGGCAAGGCTCCCGGTGATTGGTGGATTCCGGGTGCCATTGCAGCGCAGGGGGACTGAATGGCCGCTGAACGGCCCGCTCAGGGCAGCAACACGAGGACAGGCGGGCCGCTTGCCGAAGCTGAACAGCGTCCTGTATACGCCGGGCACGGCACAACGGCAACAGCCAGCGTAGCAACGCTGCCCCCCCGCGCCATGAACAGGAGAAAGCTCGTTTGACTGATGGAATCATGCGAGATCAGTTGGCAGCACGGTGTCAAGGCGATATCTACAGGGGGGAACTAAACACCTGACGAGGAGAACTAAGACGATCAGGAAATGCCACAAAAACAGGATCAACGGAAGAGGTGACAGAGATGTCTACAACGAAACCCAGCCCCCTGCACTGCCTGTCAGCCCTGCTACTCATAGCCAGTCTCAGCGCATGCAACGATAACCCGAACATGATGACCAGTGAGCCGGGGCAATCCAATCCATCACCGGGGCAATCCAATCCATCAAACGGCACGCCTTCCACCTCAGGGGGAGGTGCCGATACGACAACTTCTAAAAATAGCGGCGGAACGGCAACATCAGGCAATGGCGGCGGAACGCCAGCACCAGGCAATGGCGGTGGAACGGCAACATCAGGCAATGGCAGTGAAACACCTCCGCCTACCACCAACCACTGCATGTCGGACATCGACAAGGAGATGCTCAAGCAAATCAATGCGGCACGATCAACAGCCCGCAATTGCGGCAACAGATCGTTCCCCGCCGCACCACCACTGACCTGGAATTGCACCTTGGCCCGGGTGGCCTTGGAGCACAGCAAGGATATGGCCGACAACAACTTTTTCAGCCATACAGGATCGGATGGCCTTTACCCCTCACAGCGCATCACCAATGCCGGCTATCGCTGGCGATCCGTAGCTGAGAACATTGCCGCTGGGCAAGATACCGTTAGTGAGGTCATGGCGGTCTGGTTGTCAAGTCCCGGCCACTGCGCAAATATCATGAAAAGCAAATATACAGAAGTGGGTGCTGCTCGTTACATCAATGATAACTCTCACTACCGAATCTATTGGACTCAGGATTTCGCCACACCCCGGCAATAAATCCATCAAAAGGGCGACCACCCGGTCCCGTATGATTACACCAATGGGAGGAGCTATCTGTCTGGCCCCGGATGATCAGGCCACACGTCAGGTTTGACTATGGCTGTCTGGCTCCGCCTCTGCGGCCGAGAGCAACACTGAAAGGGGGCTATTCAGGGGAAGCCGACGCGCCGCGACGGGCACGATCTCTGCACGGCGGAGCGATTCGGCGTCCGAATCGCTCCGCCGCCGGTTGGTCGGTCAGAGAAAGTCGGGCAGCGTGGCGCGGATGGCCTGCACGTCCTGGTTGACCATGTCCTTGCTGACCTCACCCACCACCCGCTTGCGCACCGGGTTGGCCAGGCAGTCGCGCAACATGCCGAGAAAGGCCGGCGCGGCCACGATGTACAGTTTGTCGAAGCTGTTGGTAGCGGCCATCTTGCCCAGATAGTCGCACAACTCATGGGCGAAGCGCTGTGCCTCGTGGGTCTTCACGTCCACCGCCTTGCCCATGGCGTGGCGGCCCTGCCCGGCGCGGTCGAAGCTGCGCCCCGGGCCGTCGGTCTCCAGGTCGCGGCCCTTGAGGCGGCTCTCCACGTGCAGCCGGTCCGCCATCTCCTGCAGCGGACCGTTGCGGTTCTCGGCGCGAAAGAAACGGGCACGGCTGGCATCGGCGACCATAACCCAGGTTGTCATGCGGCATCTCCTTGTGTGGTGTGAGGGGGGACCGGGGGCAGTGTATCACCGGAATCGGCCGGGGATTTGCACCGTCCCCAGCCGAAGCATTGGGCCCGCGCGGGGCGAAATCAAGGGCCGCCCCGGCGGCCCGTCAGTGCACCTGCGGCGTGAGGCGGACCGACTTGTCGTGGGGAAACACCATCACCCCTTCCACCTCCCAGCTGCCGTCCTCTCCCTGCAGCTTCACGTACCACTTGCCGGGCGCCAGGCCGTCCAGCCGGGCCCGGTACTGGCCGCCGCCGATGAGCTCCAGCTCCGGCTGCTGGTCCAGGTTGGCGCGCGTGGCGTGCAGCAGCTTGAGCACGGGCGTGGCGTCGCCATGGTCGCCGGACAGGAACAGCTCCAGGCCGTCGCCGGTGGGCGTGACTCGCACGAAGCCGGCGATGTGACGGGCGGCCGCGGCCCGGTCCCGGGCGAAGGACTGATTGATGGCCAGCCCGGCCTTGTAGTAGTCGTCCTCCACCACCCCGTCGTTGCTGACGATGGCCAGGTACAGGGTGATGAAGCCCGCCACCACGGTGAGGGCGGGGATGGCGATCAGCACCCAGGGCCAGAACTGGCGATACCAGGGAACGGTGTCTTCTATGCTGCGGTACATGGCCGGTTCACCTCAGGGGTTGAGCGGACCGAGGAAGCGCGCCTTCTGCACTTTCTTGAGGCGCGGATCGTCCTCGGCCTCGATGTGGAAGAACACCCAGTTGCTGGTCTGCGGCACGTTGGCCGGATCCACCTGCAGGCGCTCGATGAGCGTCTTGATGGAACCGCCGGGCACCTCCACCTCGGAGGGCCCGCTGATGCGCAGGCCCTCCAGGCCGGACACGCTCAGGCGGTAGGTGTGCGGGTGCTCGTCCATGTTGACGATCTTGAGCGTGTAGACGTTCTCGATCAGGCCCTCGCCCGTCTCGCGGTACAGGGCGTTGCGGTCGCGGATGACGTCCAGCTCCAGCGGCACGCGCTGCGAGATGGAATACAGCAGGCCGCCCACCAGCAGCAGCAGGATGGTGGCGTAGACGATCACCCGGCCGCGCAGGATGTGGGTCTTGCCGCCATCCAGCTCGTGCTGGGTGGTATAGCGGATGAGGCCCTTGGGATAGCCCATCTTCTCCATCACCTGGTCGCAGACGTCGATGCAGGCGGCACAGCCGATGCACTGATACTGCAGGCCGTTGCGGATGTCGATGCCGGTGGGACAGACCTGCACGCACATGGTGCAGTCCACACAGTCGCCCAGCCCCAGCGAGCGCGGATCGACACCCTTCTTGCGCGGCCCGCGCGGCTCGCCCCGCTTCTCGTCGTAGGCGATGATGAGCGTGTCCTTGTCGAACATGGCCGACTGGAAGCGCGCATAGGGGCACATGTAGATGCACACCTGCTCGCGCATGAAGCCGGCATTGCCCCAGGTGGCGAAGCTGTAGAACAGCACCCAGAAGGTCTCCCAGGGGCCCGTGCTGAAGGTCATCAGCTCGTGCCACAGCTCGCGGATAGGCGTGAAATAGCCCACGAAGGTGAAGCCCGTCCACAGCGAGAACAGCACCCAGATGGTGTGCTTGGTCACCTTCTTGCGGATCTTGGTGGCGTTCCAGGGCATCTTGTCCAGCTTCATCATCTGCAGCCGGTCGCCCTCGATGCGGTGCTCGATCCACATGAACACCTCGGTCCACACCGTCTGCGGGCAGGCGTAGCCGCACCACAGCCGCCCGGCCAGGGTGGTGAAGAAGAACAGCGCGTAGGCGGCGATGATGAGCAGCAGGGCCAGGTAGAAGAAGTCCTGCGGCCAGAAGGTCAGGCCGAACAGGTGGAACTTGCGCGCCGGCAGGTCGAACAGCACGGCCTGCCGCCCCTCCCACTGCAGCCAGGGCACCACGTAGTAGAGGCCCAGCAGCACCATCACGGCCAGCAGCCGCAGGGTGGCGAACCTTCCATGTACCTCGCGGGGGTAGATCTTCTCCCGCTTCTTGTAGAACTTGATGACCTCTTCGGCCTGCTGGTTCTCTGCCTGGCTCTGCTTGCTCATGGTCTATCGCTTTCGGTTCACCGATTCACAGGGTTTGAGGAAGTACCGGGTGCCCAGGCTGGACAGCGCCGTGGTCACCCAGAACAGGAAAAAGCCGATGGAATAGGCGTCCATCCGCGTCACGTCCTCCATGCCCGTGGCGGCCGCCAGGTCATGGGGATCGAAAAAGGTGAAGAACAGGACGGTCGCCAGCCCCGCCGTCAGGAAAGACGGCCACAACACGGCCGATACGGACTGACAACGCCCCACCTTCGAATAGTCAACGGTCGTCGTGTTCATTGCCTCTCATGCCTCCGGGTATATCGATTTCTGGTGATATGGGAATTCGACGATTTTTGAAAAATCGCCGTCACAAGCATCGATTGTAGTCCAGCAGGCAGGCGAAACAAATTGTAGTGCGCTAACCGCTTGATGCGTTGACAATTCGCAAACAAAAAGGCCTCCGCAAAGCGGAGGCCAACACACTGGTTTTACAGGGTTATTTCTGCGACAGGCTGAACACGTAGCCGGCCAGCAGATGCACCTTGTCCTCGCCGAGGAAGTCCTTGAAGGCGGGCATCTTGCCGGAACGGCCCTCACGGATGCTCTTCTCCACCGCACCCTGCGAACCGCCATACAGCCAGACCTTGTCGGCCAGGTTGGGCGCGCCCAGGGCCTGGTTGCCCTTGCCGTCCGGGCCATGGCAGCCGGCGCAGAAAGTCATGTATTTTTCCTTGCCGGCGCTGGCCAGGGCCGAATCCACCTTGCGCCCGCTGAGCGACAACACGTAGGCCGTCACCTGCTTGACGCCGTCGTCACCCAGCTGGGCCGCCCAGCCTGGCATGGTTCCCTGACGGCCGTTGAGGATGCTTTGCTCGATGGTCTCCGGCGCCCCCCCGTACAGCCAGTCGTTGTCGGTCAGGTTGGGGAAGCCGCCGCCCCCCTGCGCGTCGGAGCCGTGACACTGTGCGCAGTAGTTGGCAAACAGCCGCCCGCCGATCTCCAAGGCTTCCGGATCCTTGGCGATGGCCGCCACGTCCATCTTGGCGTATTTCTGGAAGATCGGGCCGTACTTGGCCTCGGCGTCCTGCATCTCGCCCTGCCACTGCTTGGTCTGGGTCCAGCCGAGCACGCCCTTGAAGTTGCCCAGGCCGGGATAGAGCACCAGGTACACCAGAGAGAAAATGAGGGTGATGTAGAACAGCCACAGCCACCAGTTGGGCAGCGGGTTGTTGTACTCCTCGAGGCCGTCCCAGCTGTGGCCGGTGACCTCACCGCTGGCCACCTCGCCCGGGCGGGCCTTGGCCGTCCACTTGATCAGCCAGTAGCAGGCTACGATGTTGCCCAGGGTCAGGACGATGACCCACCAATGCCAGAAGCCGCTCATCATTTGTCTGTCTCCTCTAGTGACCGTTGGTGGATGCGCTCCTCTTCCTCGCTGAAGGGCAGGTTGGCCGCCTCATCGAAGGAACGCTGGCGCCGTTTGCTCCACGCCCACACCACGACCACCAGGAAGGCGATCATGGTGGTCAGGGTGGTGAAGCCACGCAGTTGGTTGATGTCGATGTCCATGGCTCACCTCACCGTCTTGATGGACGTGCCCAGGCTCTGCAGGTAGGCGATCAGCGCATCCATCTCGGTATGGCCCTCGAGGGCCTCCGGCGCCTTGGCGATCTCCTCCTCGGAGTAGGTCTGGCAACCATTGCAGGTGGCGGCGATGAGCTTGTTCATCACGCGCATCTTCTTCTGGATGAGCGAGGTATCCAGCTTGTTCTCGGCCAGCCAGGGGAAGCCGGGCATGTTGGACTCCGGCACGACGAAGCGCGGATTGATGAGGTGCACCCGATGCCACTCGTCGGAGTAACGGCCGCCCACGCGCGCCAGATCCGGACCGGTGCGCTTGGAGCCCCACAGGAACGGATGGTCGTACACGAACTCACCCGCCACCGAGTAGTGGCCGTAACGCTCCGTCTCGGCGCGGAAGGGGCGGATCATCTGCGAGTGGCAGGCGTTGCAGCTCTCGCGGATGTAGATGTCCCGACCCTCCAGCTGCAGCGGGGTGTAGGGCTTGAGGCCCTCCACCGGCGCCGTGGTGTCCTTGATGAAGAACAGCGGGATGATCTCCACCAGGCCACCGATGCTGATGACGATGAGGATGAGGAGCGCCATCAGGCCGACATTCTTCTCGACTACTTCATGACTCATGTTGTTTCTCCTCGTCTCAGGCCGTGGCCGGCACGCGGTCTTCCACCGGTTCGGCACCACGCACGGTCATCCAGGCGTTGTAGGCCATGACGAACATGCCGGCCAGGAACAATACCCCGCCCAGCAGACGCACGGCGTAGAACGGATAGGTCTGCTTGATGGACTCCATGAAGGTGTAGGTGAGCGTGCCATCCGGGTTGACCGCCCGCCACATCAGGCCCTGCATGACGCCCGCGATCCACATGGAGGCGATGTAGAGCACGATGCCGATGGTGGCGATCCAGAAGTGCACCTCGATCAGGCGCGTGCTGTACATGCTCTTGCGGCCGTACAGCCAGGGCAGCAGGGCGTAGGTGGAGCCGATGGTCACCAGGGCCACCCAGCCCAGGGCGCCGGAGTGCACGTGGCCGATGGTCCAGTCGGTGTAGTGGGACAGGGCGTTGACCGTCTTCACCGACATCATCGGCCCTTCAAACGTGGACATGCCGTAGAACGACAGCGACACGATCAGGAAGCGGATAATGGGGTCGGTGCGCAGTTTGTGCCAGGCCCCGGACAGGGTCATGATGCCGTTGATCATGCCGCCCCAGGAGGGTGCCAGCAGGATCAGGGAGAACACCATACCGAGGGATTGGGCCCAGTCGGGCAGCGCGGTGTAATGCAGGTGGTGCGGGCCGGCCCACATGTAGGTGGAGATCAGGGCCCAGAAGTGCACCACCGACAGGCGGTAGGAATAGACCGGGCGACCGGCCTGCTTGGGGATGAAGTAGTACATCATGCCCAGAAAGCCGGCGGTCAGGAAGAAACCCACCGCGTTGTGACCATACCACCACTGCACCATGGCGTCGATGGCGCCCGGATAGACCGAGTAGGACTTGGTGAGGGAGATCGGCCACTCGATGTTGTTGAAGATGTGCAGCACGGCGATGGTGAGGATGAAGGCGCCGTAGAACCAGTTGGCCACGTAGATGTGCTTGACCTTGCGCTTCATGATGGTGCCGAAGAAGACGATGGCATAGGCCACCCACACCACGGTGATCAGCAGGTCGATGGGCCACTCCAGCTCGGCGTACTCCTTGCTGCTGGTCAGCCCCAGCGGCAGCGTGATGGCCGCCAGCACGATGACCAGCGTCCAGCCCCAGAACACGAAGCCGGGCAGCCAGCCGCCGAACAGGCGCGTCTGGCAGGTGCGCTGCACCACGTAGAACGAGGTTCCGATCAGCGCCGAGCCGCCGAAGGCAAAGATCACCGCGTTGGTGTGCAGCGGCCGCAGACGGCTGTAGGTCAGCCAGGGAATGTCGAAGTTCAGGGCCGGCCACAACAGCTGTGCGGCGATCAGCACCCCGACGGTCATGCCGACAATTCCCCACAATATGGTGATCAGGGTGAACTGCCGTACGACCTTGTAGTTGTACGTCGTTTCGGTTTGCATAGTCTCTCCTCAAGTCCCGCTGGAAATAAACCACATTCTTCTTGCCGCCCGCGCCGGGCGGTTCCTCATACTGCGCAGGCAGTGTGCCATTCTGCCGCAAGCAACGCACCTCATTCTTGATATGGATCAAACCTGGTCGGACGCTCGCGGGCGCGCCGCCCCACCCGAAACGTGACCCCTGCCGCGCGCATGGGGTACCATCGGCCCACAACGGTGACAAAAGATTACAAAACCACATGAGCGGAGCGCCCGACCCGACCGTTTTCAAGCTGCACGACCTCAAGGTCTCCTGCAAATCCTGCAGCCTGTCCCGCCTCTGCCTGCCGCACGGCCTCAACGAAAAAGAGCTGGCCATGCTGGACGGCATGATCGAGCGCAAGACCAAGTACGACCGCGGCGCGGCGCTGTACCGCTCGGGTGAGCCCATGCGGGCGCTGTTCGCCATCCGCTCCGGCTCCTTCAAGACCTTCATGACCACCCCGGACGGGGCCGAGCAGATCACCGGCTTCCACTTTCCCGGCGAGTTGCTGGGCATCGATGCACTGGCCGACGAGCACCACCACTGCACGGCGGTGGCGCTGGAGACCTCCACCGTGTGCGCCCTACCCACCCAGGACTTCGAACACCTGTGCGCCACCATGCCCCAGCTGCACCGCCAGTTCCGCCACCTCATCGGTCAGGAGATCAACCACGAGCACGAGCTGCTGCTGTCCCTGGGCCAGATGCGCGGCGACGAGCGGCTGGCCACCTTTCTGCTCAACCTGTCCGAGCGACTGCGCGCGCGGGGCTTCTCGCACAGCGAGTTCAACCTGTCCATGCCGCGCCACGACTTGGCTAACTATCTCGGCCTGGCCGTGGAGACCCTGAGCCGCATCTTCTCGCGCCTGCAGGACGAGGGCGTGCTCAAGGCCAACCGGCGCAACATCCGCATCCTCGACTTCGACCGCCTGCGCAGCCTGGCCCACCACCCGGCGCGCGCCCGCGCCTGAGCCTCAGGCCCGCAACCCCAGCCCGGCCAGCAGGCCGTCCAGCGAGTGCACCTGTCGCCAGGGGAAGCCACCCAGCCGTAGCGGGTGTTCCCAGCCCGTGCCCGGCTCGCGGTAGGCCAGCGACGGCAGGCCGTCGGCGTCCATGTCCACCAGCAGGGTCACCTGTGCCGGCCCGGTCGCCAGCAGGGACTCCGGAAAACGGAACACACCCACCGGGGCCTGCCGCGCCGCACCGCCGGCCCCCTGCTGCCACAGCCGATAGTCGCCGTCTTCCGGGGACAGCGACTCGGCATAACGAATGGGGATGGGCATGTTCCGCTCCAGCAGGGTCACCAGTCGCCCGGCGGGTGTCTCCAGCACCAGGCTGAGCGGCGTGACGTCGGCGATGGCCAGCTCATTGTGCCGCTGGCGGGCGAAGGCCAGTGCCCCCCGCGCCGTAGCCTGTCCCCAGTCGGCCAGCGGCTCGGGATGGTGGTACTCCAACTGCTTGATGCATTGGTGCACGGCCGGCACCTCGGCCCCGCCGCCCACCAGCAGCACGTGGGAAATGTCGCTGGTGAGCAGCGCCACGTCGCTCTGCACCTGCCACAAAGGCCGACGCAGATGCTGGAGCGTCGGCTCCATCAGCTCGGCGTACTGGTCGCGCGTCAGCGTCATGGTCACCTCGTGGCCATCGTGTCGCAGCACGAACTCGGTCATCTCCGCCTCGCCCAATCGCTCACGTGCCTCGCGCGCCCTCTCGAGCAGCTGCCACTCCAGGCGCGGATGGCCCCGCAGGCCGATCTGGGTGCGCGTGTAGAACAGGTCGGCCAGGAAGTCGGCCAGGCGCCGATCCAGCGCCGCCAATCCCGCACACACCTCGCCGCAGGTGGCCTGCACACTGAGACCGTCCGGCAGGATATCGACCGCACTCACGTCCACCTTGTGGGCGCCGAAGTCCACCACCACACAGCCGGGCGCCGGCACGGACCGGGTACCGCGCCAGTCCACCACCGCCGCGGTGGGCGCATTGACCAGCGCCAACACATCGATGTCGGCCCATTGCGCCGCATCCAGCAGGGCGCGCCGCTGACTGGCGTTGAAGCAGGCCGGCACCGCCAGCACCATTGCCTCGGGCCGGTTGCCGTACTGGACCCCGGCCCGCTCCACCACGGCGCGCAGCAGCAAGGCGGTGAGCACCTCGGGCGAAATGAGCCGGTCGGCCACGCGCCGCGTGGAGCCCTCCCCCAGCTCGTGCAGGAAGTGGCAGGCGGCCCGCTCTGGCTGGCTCGCCGCCAACGCAAGGGCGGCTGCGCCGGTGACGATACGGTGGCCCTCGTCGATGGCCACGCAGCTGCGAAAGGGGCGCTGGCGCACGGCGCCGCCCTGCGGGGCCGGCTCTGGCCGCAGCGGCTCCCACACCTCGTCCCGCCAGGCACCGGCCGAGACGCCCCAGGATCCCAGATCCACACTCAGAATGGTCATACCCCTCTCCTTCTTTTTTCATTGTAGCGATGACGTGGCCGTTCCCCGGGGTGGACCCAGCCACCATCACGGGGGCACCTCGAAAAACCGGGCCTCCAGCGTTACCCAGGACCGAAAACCCGTTGGTTACGCTGGATCAGACGGCAAAATCCGAAGTTTTTCGAGGGCTCCACGGCTCGGAGGGGAAATCCGTTTCAGGCAGGCCCGTCGCCTGCCCACCTCCCCCGGCCCGCCGGCCGGCGGGCCGTTAGCCCCTTGTGCCTTACAGCATTTCGGTCCGATGGTTCTTCGTTTTGCCCTGCTGTTTGCGGGCATAGTCCTCCAGCTGGCGCCGCGCGGCGGCGAAGGCGTCCCGGATGGCGACGTACAGATCCTCGTACTGGTGCTTGTCGTGGTGGTCGCGGCTCACCACGATCTCCCGGCCCGGCACCGACACATCAATGCGCACAGCGTACAGCTTGCCCTTGTGGTGGTGTGCGTGCGGCTCCTCGACGGTCACCCGCATGCTGATGATGTGATCGTAGAAGCGCTGCAGTTTCTCCACCTCCTCGTTGATACGACTGTTGATGGCCTCGGTGGGCTCCAGTCCGTGGTAGGTGATCTGTACAGGTATGCTCATACGGAAGACTCCTGTAGATGTGATGTGTTGAGCATGCGGGCCATCCCGCGCTTTAACTAGATGCCAGCATGCGCAAGAGACTGCAAGCGCGCAATGTCCCGCACCGTGAGCTTGTTGTAGCGGCAGTCCACGATACCCAGGCCGCGCATCTCGGAGCTGATACGCGACAGATGGACCGGCGTGATGCCCACGGCATCGGCAATGTCCTCGTGATTGAGGGGGAAGGAGATGGGCTGGCTGATGTCCACACCACGCACACTCAGGCGCTCGATGAGGTCCAGCAGGAACATGGCAATGCGCTGCCGGGCCGGGGCCTGTCCCACGTAGGACAACCGCCGCCGGCACTGGGCGGCCTGCGCCGACTGGATCTCGAACAGGCGGTGGGTGAGTTCGGGAAACTCGCTCAACAGCCGGTGGATACTGTGCTCGTTGAAGACGCACAGCGTCACCTCGGTAGCGGTCAGGGCGGCATGGTCCAGGGGCGTATCCAGATTGGGGCGAAAGGCCAGCAGGTCGCCTGGCAGGGCCACGTTGAGCACCTGCCGATGGGCATTCTCCAGCATCTTGTACTGGATGACCCAGCCGCTCTGCAGGGTGTACACCTCGCGCGGAGCATCGCCTTCCTGATAGACGGGCTGCTTGGCGGGCACGATGTACTGGGTGGTGCGCAGCGCCTCGCGCCGGTCCAGCGCGTCCTCCTCGCCCGGCTCGAACCAGGCGAGCTTGCGCACCGGGCACTCGGTGCAGTGGGTGTGCGGAGGCGGCTTGATACGGTGGCCGTTGGGCATGGCAACTCCCTGGGATCGCTGCGTCGGACGACGCGCTCGGCGGCGGGCGGCCCCGTCGCCCGGCGCCGCCGGCGGCCGCTCAGGCCATCATAGCACCCGTGAGAAGCGCCGGCCGCCGGTCCCGCGGCGCAGGTGCGCATCGAACACCATGCACACGTTGCGCACCATGAGGCGTCCTCGCGGCAGCACGCGGATGCCCGCCGCCGTGACCTGCACCAGCCCGTCGTCCTGCATGGGCTGCAGGGCCTCCAGCTCGGGCGCGAAGTGCTCGGCGAAGCGGATGCCCCAACGATCCTCGACGGCGGCGAAGTCCAGCGCGAAGTCGCAGATGAGGGTCTGGATCACGTCGCGCCGCAGGCGGTCCTCGGGCGTGAGGCGAATGCCGCGCGCGATGGGCAACCGCCTCCGCTCCACGGCTGCCTCGTAGGCGTCCATGGTCTTCTCGTTCTGGGCATAGACATCGCCCACCATGCTGATGGCGCTGACCCCCATGGCCACCAGATCGCAGTCGCCGTGGGTGGTGTAGCCCTGGAAGTTGCGGTGCAGCTGGCCGGCCCGCTGCGCCTGCACCAGTTCGTCGTCGGGCTTGGCGAAGTGGTCCATGCCCACGTACACGTAGCCCGCCTCGCCCAGGCGCTGGATGGTGCGCTTGAGGATCTCGAGCTTCTCGGCCGGCGGCGGCAGGTCGTCGGCGTTGATGCGCCGCTGCGGCATGAACAGCTCCGGCAGGTGGGCGTAGTTGAACACCGACAGCCGGTCCGGCTGCAGCTCCAGCACGCGGTCCAGGGTGCGCTCGAAGCGTGCCAGCGTCTGGAATGGCAGGCCGTAGATCAGGTCGATGTTGACCGAATGCGCACCGGCCTCGCGGCAGGCGAGGATGATGTCGCGCGTCATCTCGAACGGCTGGATGCGGTTGACCGCGCGCTGCACCACTGGATCGAAGTCCTGCACGCCCAGGCTGAAGCGGTTGAAGCCCAGCCGACGCAGGCCGTGGATGTACTCCGGAGAGACCGAGCGGGGGTCGATCTCGATGGAATAGTCGCCCCGGTCGTCGTCGCGCAGGGTGAAATGCGCGCGCGTCATGGTCATGAGCGCTTCCATCTCGTCCAGGCTGAGAAAGGTGGGCGTGCCACCGCCCAGATGCAGCTGGTCCACGCGGCGGTCCGCGTCATACAGGCGCGCCTGCAGGACCAGCTCACGGAACAGATAGGTCAGGTAGCGCTCGGCGCGGGCGTGGTTCTTGGTGGCGATCTTGTTGCACGCGCAGTAGAAGCACAGCGTGTCACAGAACGGGATGTGGAAGTAGAGCGACAGCGGGCCGGGAATGGGATCACCATTGCTGTCCGCCGCCGCGCGGCGGTAGTCCTCCTCGGTGAACGCGTCGCTGAAGGAGACCGCGGTGGGGTAGGATGTGTAGCGTGGACCGGTCTGGTCGTAGCGCTTGATCAGCTCCAGATCGAACTGCACGTCCTCATACATCGCCTGTTCACCCTCCACTGCCCGCCCGTGTGCCGCCACGTTCTCCCCCCCAGTCGATTCGTGTCTTTCCTTCCAGGCCATAAAATTCGTTTTGCCGCCGATTCGCCAGACTAATCTAGCGCCCGGTACGTCTGCCATTATTGATCTACATCAAACATCGCCGGCCACCCGCCGACAGGCGATTTTTCTA
Source organism: Gammaproteobacteria bacterium (assembly GCA_027031685.1). Classification (GTDB taxonomy): domain Bacteria; phylum Pseudomonadota; class Gammaproteobacteria; order UWMA-0217; family UWMA-0217; genus JALVPS01. The sequence continues at coordinate 14,256 of JALVPS010000224.1, forward strand.
TATAATTCCCGGCCATTTCCCACCCAGACAGACGAAGGCAACCGCAGTGAGCAAATCCCGTGAGCTGTTCGAGCGCGCCCAGGCGCACATCCCTGGCGGCGTCAATTCTCCCGTTCGCGCCTTCAAGGGCGTGGGCGGCGACCCGGTGTTCATCGAGCGCGCCGAGGGCGCCTACCTGTACGATGTGGACGGGCGCCGCTACATCGACTACGTCGGCTCGTGGGGACCCATGATCGCCGGCCACGCCCACCCGGACATCGTGGCCGCCGTGCAGGACGCCGCCACCCGCGGCCTCAGCTACGGCGCCCCCACCGAGCTGGAGATCGCCATGGCCGAGCGGGTGTGCCAGCTGGTGCCGTCCATCGAATCGGTGCGCATGGTCAACTCCGGCACCGAGGCCACCATGAGCGCCATCCGCCTGGCGCGCGGCTACACGGGGCGCGACAAGATCGTCAAATTCGAGGGCTGCTACCACGGCCACGGCGACTCGCTGCTGGTCAAGGCCGGCTCCGGGGCGCTCACCCTGGGCGTGCCCAGCTCGCCCGGCATCCCCGCCGCGCTGGCCGAGCACACCCTGACGCTGGAGTACAACGACCTGGACAGCGTGCACGGGGCCTTCGCCCGCATGGGTGGGGAGATCGCCTGCGTCATCGTCGAGCCGGTGGCCGGCAACATGAACTGCATCCCGCCCGAGCCCGGCTTCCTGGAGGGGCTGCGCCAGGCCTGCGACGAACACGGCGCCCTGCTCATCTTCGACGAGGTGATGACTGGCTTCCGTGTCGGCCTCAACGGCGCCCAGGGCCTGTACGGCGTCACCCCGGACCTGACCACGCTGGGCAAGGTCATCGGCGGCGGCATGCCGGTGGGCGCCTTCGGTGGCCGCAAGGAGATCATGGACCACCTGGCCCCGGTGGGGCCCATCTACCAGGCCGGCACCCTGTCCGGCAACCCCATCGCCATGACCGCCGGCCTCAAGACCTTGGAGATCGTCTCCGCCCCCGGCTTTTATGAGGACCTCACGGCGCGCACCGGGCGGCTGCTGGCCGG
>JALVPS010000225.1 GCA_027031685.1 Gammaproteobacteria bacterium
TCAATCCGCCCCCGCCCGCCCGGAAATGCCACCACGCCCCCGCTCCCCGCGGTAAGATCCCCGCCACGCCACCATCAAGGAGATCGCCATGTCGTCGTCGCGGTTCAGTCTGACCACGCAGATTCTCATCGCCATGGGTGCGGGTCTGGCGCTGGGGGTGCTCGTCAATCTGTTCCTGAAGGATGCGGGCTGGGTGCAGACCTGGTTTGTGGACGGGCTGTTGCACGTGATCGGGGCGATTTTCGTGGCGGCGCTGAAGATGCTGGTGGTGCCGCTGGTGTTCGTGTCGCTGGTGGGCGGGGTGACGGCGCTGGGGGACATCAGCGCGCTGGGGCGCATCAGTGTGAAGGCGCTGGGGCTGTATCTGCTGACGACGGCGGTGGCGATTTCGCTGGCGCTGGTGCTGGCGGCGCTGGTGCAGCCAGGGCAGGGCTTCGAGGCGGGGGCAGGCGAGTTCGTGTACCAGCCCAAGGCCGCGCCGCCGCTGAGCCAGGTGATCATCGACATGGTGCCGGCCAATCCCATCGCCGCGCTGGCGCAGGGCAAGATGCTGCAGGTGATCGTTTTCGCGCTGCTGTTCGGGGTGGCCATCACGCTGGCGGCGGAGCGGGGCCGCCACGTGCTGAATTTCTTCAATGACCTGGGCGCAGTCATCGAGCAGATGGTGGACATCGTGATGAAGCTGGCGCCGCTGGGGGTGTTTGCGCTCATCACACAGACCTTCGCCCGCCAGGGGCTGGACATCATCCTGCCGCTGGCCGGCTATTTCCTGGTGGTGGCCTCGGCGCTGGTGCTCCATGCCCTGCTCACCTACGGCGCGCTGCTGCGCCTGGGCGGGCTGAATCCGCTGCCCTTCTTCTGGAAGATGCGCTCGGTGCAGTTGTTCGCCTTTTCCACCGCCAGCAGCAACGCCACCATCCCGGTGAACCTGAAGAACGCCGAGGAGCGCCTGGGGGTGGACAACACGGTGGCCTCCTTCACCATCCCCCTGGGCGCGACCATCAACATGGACGGCACGGCCATCATGCAGGGCGTGGCCACGGTGTTCATCGCCAACGTGTACGGCGTGCACCTGGGCCTGCCGGAGTTCCTCACCGTCGTCCTCACCGCCACGCTGGCCTCCATCGGCACCGCCGGGGTGCCGGGCGTGGGGCTGATCATGCTGGCCATGGTGCTGGGGCAGGTGGGCCTGCCGGTGGAGGGCATCGCCCTCATCATCGGCGTGGACCGCCTGCTGGACATGATGCGCACGGCCGTCAACGTCACCGGCGATGCCGCCGTCACCTGCGTGGTGGCGCGCAGCGAGGGCGCCCTCCAGCCCGCCCTGTACCGCGACTACCGGGCCGGCTACGACCTGGAGCCGGAGCGCGCCGAACTGGACTGATTGCCGCTTGCCCGCGCCGGGATCCGTCAAGCCGGCGGCGGCAGCTCCAGGGGCTGGACGAGCTTGATGATCTGCCGGTGGTCGTCGGCGTCGATCACCTCCACGCTGTGCAGGCCGTCCACGCCGATGTCCACCCACACCTGGCGGGGCTTGCGGATGATATGGTCCACCTCGTTGGAGGCCACCTCTATGAGGTCGTCCTTGGGGTCGTAGACGATGCCGGTCACGGGGATGAACTCGGCCTCGATCTGGTCGCCCATGTCCATGCC
>JALVPS010000226.1 GCA_027031685.1 Gammaproteobacteria bacterium
GCCGCCGACCGTCCCTGCCGGGACCGCCCGCCTGCGCATCACCTTCAGCGCGGCCCACACGGAGGCGCAGGTCGATCGCCTGCTGGCGGCGCTAGACGAAGCCGGGGTGGCGGCATGAGCGGCCTGCACGTACACAGTACGGGACAGGGGCCGGACCTGGTCCTGCTGCACGGCTGGGGCATGCATGGCGGCGTGTTCGCCGAACTCGAGCCGCGACTGGCGGCACATTTTCGCGTGCACCGGGTGGATCTGCCCGGGCATGGCCGCAGCCCCCTGTCCGGGCCGTTCGAACTTCCGGCCCTGGTCGGGCAGGTGGTCGCGGCGCTGGAGGGGCGCGTTGCGGGTCCGGCGCTGTGGGCCGGCTGGTCGCTGGGCGGCATGCTGGCCCTGCAGGTGGCCGCGGCCCGTCCCGATGCGGTGGACCGCCTGGTGCTCGTCGCCAGCGCGCCTCGTTTCTCCCGCGCCGACGACTGGCCGGCGGGCATGGATCCGGACACCCTGGCCGATTTCGGCAACCGCCTGGCCGAGGACCACGCCGGCATCCTGCAACGCTTCCTGGCCCTGCAGACCTTTGGCGAGCCGGATGCCCGCAGCACGCTGCGCACTCTGCGCGCGGCATTGGACGCGGCGCCGGCACCGGATCCGGCCGCCCTGGCTGCCGGCCTGCGGATCCTGCAGGCCGTGGATCTGCGCGATGCGTGGCAGGCCGTGACCGCTCCCGTCCTGCTCATCGGCGGCGAGCGGGATCGGCTGGTCCATCCGGACGCGCTGGCCGCGGCCGTGGATCTGCGGCCGCAGACCCGATGCCAGCGCATCCCCGACGCGGGTCATGCCCCCTTCGTCTCCCATCCCGAGGCCGTGGCCGGGGCGATCACGGAATTTGCCCATGGCGACTGAGCCGCTCCCCGACAAGCGCCAGATGCGCCGTGCCTTCGATCGCGCCGCGCCGGACTACGATGCCGCGGCCGTGCTGCAGCGCGAGGTCGGGCAGCGCCTGCTGGAGCGGCTGGATCTCATCCGCTTCACGCCAGAGCGGATCCTCGATGCCGGCTGCGGCACCGGCCTGTGCCTGCCGGGCCTGCGCCAGCGCTATCCGAAGGCGGCGATCACGGCCCTGGACATCGCCGAGGGCATGCTCCGGGCCGCCCGCGCACGGCAGGGGCTGTGGCAGCGCCTGCGGCGATCCACCGGTTTCGTCTGCGGCGACGTGGAACGCCTGCCGCTGCGGGACGAGAGCGTGGATCTGATCTTTTCCAACCTCACCTTCCAGTGGTGCGTGGATCTGCCGGCCATGTTCGCCGAGTTGCGCCGGGTGCTGCGCCCCGGCGGGCTGCTGCTGTTCACCAGCTTCGGACCCGACACCCTGCACGAGCTGCGCGCAAGCTGGGCGCAGGTGGACGACCGGCCGCACGTGAACGTGTTTCCCGACATGCACCACGTGGGCGACTGGCTGCTGCAGACGCCCTTCGCCGATCCGGTCACCGACGTGGAGCGGATCACCCTGACCTATGACGACGTGTTCGGGATCATGCGCGATCTCAAGACCATCGGCGCGCACAACGTGCTGGCCGGCCGTGCACGCGGCCTCACCGGCAAGGCGCGTATCGCCGCCCTGCGCGAAGCCTATGAAACCTGGCGCCGGGACGGCCGCC
>JALVPS010000227.1 GCA_027031685.1 Gammaproteobacteria bacterium
GTATTTCCTTCGCTTTCCATGAAAGACCAGAATCTCGTAACCGGCTTATCCTCTTTTCTAGAGCTTTATCCATATCTTACTTGGCCTAACAGTTGATTATACAGACTCCCGTGCTATACGGCATCGCTTTCGCCGTATAGCACTATAACTACTGTCGCCGTATAACCAAACCTATTCTAGCACTCAACAACCTACACGGTTCTGTGGCAAAGATCACACTATTGCCGGCAATCTTGCATCTGACTACGCTTGTTGTGACGCAAACGGCGGGTATTGATGAGGGCATATGGATCGGGACGGGATGTGCTATACCGCGCCCGGGCTGTTTTTCGCCGTTTGGCACACGGATTATACGGCAAAGCGGGGTTCCCACTCGCTTCGGCCTTCTCCGGGAACCTCGAAAAACCTTGGCCTGGGCAACGGGGGTGGCCTGGTGAGCCGTTCAAGGTGACGGCGTCTGCCGCAGTCGCTTGATCAGTCTGGGCAGAAAGGCGGCGGCGGCGAGCAGGGCCAGGGCCAGCAGGGCGTTGCGGACGGCGCCCTCGGCGCCGGTGAGGGCCTGGCGGCCGGCGTAGCCGAGCCATGTGTAGGCGAGGGCGCCGGGGGCCATGCACAGGGCGCTGGTGAGCACGTAGGGGGCGAGGGGGATGCGGGTGAGGCCAAGGGCGTAGTTGAGGAGGTTGAAGGGGAAGAGGGGCACGAGGCGGGTGAGGGCGACGAAGCGCCAGCCCTCCTTTTCGACGCCGGTCTTGAGGCGGGCCAGGCGGCCGCCGGTGCGGCGCGCGACCCAGCCGCCGGCCAGGTAGCGTGCCAGCAGGAAGGCGAGGGCGGCGCCGAGGGTGGCGCCGGCCAGGTTGTACAGGGTGCCGAGGACGGGGCCGAACAGGGCGCCGCCGGCAAGGGTGAGCAGGGAGCCGGGCACGAACAGGATGGTGCCGAGGGCGTACACGAGGATGAAGGCGAGCGGCGCGGCGGGGCCGGCGCGCTCCAGCCAGGCGGCCAGCCGTTCGGGTGCCAACTGGTCGCGGTGGTGCAGGGCCAGGACGCTGCCGATGAGCAACGCCGTGAACAGCAGCCAGCGGGTGGCGTGTTTCCTCATGCCTTCTTCCGCGGATCCGTTATTCAATGAATTGCTTGAATGGTGGCGAGTGTAGGACACCCGCGCGGCCTGTCAATGCCGGGGGATTCAGGCACTGTGGCCGGGACCACCGGCTTGCATGCGGGCCACGATCTCGCGCCACAGACGGCGGTAGGCGGCGGTCTCGTCGCCCAGGGGGGCATAGTCGCCCACCGGGCGGCGCTGCAGGGTCATGGCCTCGACGGTGGCCGACAGGGGAATGTTGTGGCGCAGCATGTGGTAGCGGCGCGGCGGCAGCTTGTTGGCGATGAGGTCGTGCTGCGGGTTGTCCGGGTCCACCATGGAGAAGAAGGGCAGCAGGTGGTCCACCGGGTAGCCGGAGGTCTCGCAGTAGTCCCACAGCTGGTGCAGGGTGCGCAGGGACAGGGGCGAGGGCAGCACGGGCACCAGCACGAAGTCGGCGATGTCGTACACCGCCTCGGACAGGCGCGAGAAGCTGGGCGGGCAGTCGAGCAGGATGTAATCGTAGTCATCGGCCAGCGGGGTGAGCAGTTGGCGCAGGGTGGCGC
>JALVPS010000228.1 GCA_027031685.1 Gammaproteobacteria bacterium
GCGCGGAAACAGCCACTTGCCGGTGACCTTGGTGCCGGGGATCTTGCCCTCCTTGAGCAGGGCGTAGACCTTCTTCTCGTTGAGCTGCAGGTAGGCGGCCACCTGCCGCACGCTCATGAAGGGCGAGCCGCCGCGGTCGTCGTGCACGGCGGCCATGGTCAGGCGCGGCGCGACAGGCGCCGGGGCGGAGCGTCGAAGTCCACCAGCTCCGCGCCGTGATAGACCAGAAAATGCTGGCCCTTGGCGCGGGCCACCAGGGTCACGCCCAGTCGCCGCGCCAGATCCAGCCCCATGTGCGTCAGCCCGGAGCGCGACAGCAGGCGCGGGATGCCCATCTGCGCCACCTTGATCACCATCTCCGAGGTGAGGCGGCCGGTGGTGTAGAAGCACAGGTCGTCGCCGGGCATGTCCTCCAGCCACATCAGGCCGGCCAGCGTGTCCACCGCGTTGTGGCGCCCCACGTCCTCCACGAAATGCAGCACGTCCGTGCCGCGGCACAGCGCGCAGCCATGCACCGCCCCGGCGCGGCGGTAGATGGCGTTGTAGTCGTTGAGATTGGCCAGCAGGGCATAGAGCTGCGACTGGCGCAGCGTGCCGGGCGGCAGGCGGATCTGCTCCAGATCGTCCATCAGACTGCCGAACACCGTGCCCTGCCCGCAGCCCGTGGTCACCGTCTTGCGCGACAGGCGCGTGCCCAGATTGTCGATCCCGTCGCGCGTCACCACCACCGCCGAGGCCGTGTCCCAGTCCACCTGTACCGCGCGAATCTGCTCCGGGCGCCGCACCAGCCGCTGATTGCGCAGCCAGCCCAGCACCAGCAGCTCCGGGCGCGTGCCCAGCGTCATCAGCGTCACGATCTCGCGCTTGTCCACATACACCGTCAGCGGCCGCTCGCTGGCGATGTGCCCGGCGCGCGGCTCGCCATACTCATCCAGCGCGGACACGGCCACGGCCGCGTCCAGGCCGGCGTTGGTCATCTCGATGCCGTGGGTGTTCATGGGCGGGCCTTCATTGCGGGTGGTGGTTGCTCGGGGTGGCAAGGGGAGGCACGGACGGCTCGCCGGGCTGGCGCCCGGCATCGCGCGTCATGCGGTGGCTCCGGCGCTGCGCGCCTTGAGCCCCCCTACGAGGATTGGGGTAGTGGGTTGCGTAGGGCGGGTCAAGCGAAGCGGACCCGCCGAATCCGTGCCTAGGGATTGCCGCCTTCGGCAAGGTTGTCGTGTGGTTTCGTGGCCTGATGTATTTCGGGCTTGCGGCAACGAGAGCTGCCCGGCCACGAGTGACTTTCTTGCCAACAGCGGCAAGAAAGTCACCAAAGAAGCGCCGCCCCAATGGCCGCCTTTTCCCTGCGCTTCTCGGCCTGGCCGGGGTTGGCCGACGCGTCCCTTCGCGCGGCCAACGCGCGCCATCCCTGGCGCGCCCCTTCGGGCTATCACCGGCCAGGCCTTGCGATGCTCGGGGCGGCCAAAGGGGAAAGAGGGAACGGCTTGCCGGGCTGCGCCCGGCTTCGCGTGGGATGCGGTGGCTCCGGCGCTGCGCGCCTTGAGCCCCCCTACACGAAACGGGGTGACGGGTTGCGTAGGGCGATGAAATGGTCTCCTCCCTCCCTTAGTAGGCGGCGTCGTGATGCGCCATGATGTGCAGAGT
>JALVPS010000229.1 GCA_027031685.1 Gammaproteobacteria bacterium
CCCCCGGCCTGTACGCCCTGGCCCGCCGGCCCGACGCCCTGCCCACCCTGCAGGCGGTGCTGGACCCGGACTACGAATGGGCGCCCGTGCCCGGCTGCCCCGACCACCTGCCCCTGCGCCGCCTGCTGGCCACCGACGCCCGCGACGCCGCCCGCCTCCTCTCCTGCCACCAGGACATCGCCAGCGACGGCGCCTTCAGCCTGGCCATGCTGGCCGAATTCGAGGCGCCCCTGCGGGCCGGCCCCTGGGTGTACCGGCAGCTGTACTGGGAGGCCGGCGCCATCGGCCAGACGCTCTACCTGCAGGCCGAGACCGCCGGCGCGCGCGGCACCGGCATCGGCTGCTACTTCGACGACGACGTGCACGCCCTGCTGGGCATCCGCGACCTGCGCCTGCAGGATCTGTACCACTTCACCGTGGGCGCGCCGCTGGAAGACACCCGCCTGCAGACCCTGCCGGCCTATGGGCACCTGGGGGCGCGGGGGTGAACGTCGGAATGGTGCTCACCTTTCCCTTCGCCATGATGCTCACCCTGCCACGCAGCCTCTGCGCCCGATCCGCTACGCTTGATCGGGCCTCTCATAGCCAAAGCAAATAAAAATATTTGATGGGGAACCCTGGCTCTACCCACGCGAAAAGAGCAGGCCTGCATCATGACTCACATCAGTGGGTGAGGCCGGTTCTCGTTCGCGCTCGTTGTCGTCAGGATGGGTCGGCTCAGGGGTTCCGGATGTGCATCCATGGGGTCAACCAAACCTCTCGCATGGGAAGTCCACCAAGTGGCTTCGGATCAGCTTCATCGGGCAAGTGACCCATGGGACATCCCGGGCGCTGCCTCGTGACTACAGTGGGATCTGCCAGGCGATCCGAGGCCCGATCGAAGGTCAGCGCCAGGGAAACCCTGATCCTCTCCTCTGTGGCCTGCCTCTAGCCGCTCATGGTCATCGTCTCCTCGTCGTGCTCGATCGGTCCGTCTTACACCGGCTCAGGCGGCAGCGACGGCCTTCAGGTTGAACAGCTTGCCCGTGTCGAAGGGCGCGCCCCGTGCCGCGTGCCACAGCGCCTTGGCCAGCTTGCGCATCAGCGCAATCACGCATTTGTTCTTCACCGCCCCGGGGCGAGCAGTTTTCAGCTCGTACCATTGCTTGACCACCGGATCCCGGGCGATCAGGCGCAGGGCAGCGAAGTAGAGATAGAACCGCCCCACCGGGGAGCCCCGCTTGGTGATCTTCAGCTGCCCTTTGTGCTTGCCGCTGCTGCGCTCCTTGAGGTTGAGTCCATAGGCCTTGAGGTAGCTGCCCGCTTCCGGGTAGTCCAGCGGTGAGCCCAATGCCGCCATCAGCACCGCGGCGCTGACCTTGCCGACGATCATGGCCAGATTCGTCAGGACGCGGTCCTGGACGACATGGCGCTCGATCTCCCGCTCGATCTGGCGCACCGCCCGGTGGGCCTCCAGGGCCTCGTTGGCGAGCCATTGCAAATGGGCCCGTTCGGCTTCTACCGCCGGCACGCCCAGGCTGTTGCGGGCGCTGTCCAGGACGGCCTGGATCTTCTCCTCGCTCAACCCTACACCGCCTACCCGGCGCATCAGCAAAACGGCCCCTTCGGGATCGGCGGCCACCGCGGCCGGGGTGCCATAGGTGC
>JALVPS010000230.1 GCA_027031685.1 Gammaproteobacteria bacterium
ATCCGGAGCTGCTGCAGCTGCCCCAGCTGGCCATCGTCGGCAGCCGCAACCCCACCGGCGCCGGGCGCAGCAACGCGCGCCAGTTCGCCAGCCACCTGGCCCGCGCCGGTCTGGCCATCACCAGCGGCCTGGCGCTGGGCATCGACGGCGCCGCCCACGAGGGGGCGCTGGCGGCGGACGGCATCACCGTGGCGGTGGCCGGCACCGGGCTGGACCGCGTCTACCCGGCCCGCCACCGCGCCCTGGCCCGCCGCATCACCGAGCGCGGCGCGCTGGTGTCCGAGTTCCCCATCGGCACGGCGCCGGCGGCGGGCAACTTCCCGCGCCGCAACCGCACCCTGAGCGGGCTGGCGCTGGGCGTGCTGGTGGTGGAGGCGGCGGTGCGCAGCGGCTCGCTCATCACCGCCCGCCACGCCGCCGAGCAGGGGCGCGAGGTGTTCGCCATCCCCGGCTCCATCCACAACCCCCTGGCGCGCGGCTGCCACGCCCTGATCCGCGGCGGCGCCAAGCTGGTGGAGACGGCCGACGACATCCTGGAGGAGCTGGGGCCGGTCATCGACTACGCCGCCCTGCGCGCCCCCGCCGCGCCGGAACCGGCCGCCCCCGCGCCCGCCGCGCCGGCCGCCGATCCCCAGCAGGCGGCCCTGCTCGCGTGCATCGACTACGAGCCCACGCCGCTCGATCTGATCATCCAGCGCAGCGGATTGACCGCGGATGCCGTTTCCTCCATGCTGCTGATCATGGAGCTGAACGGCATGGTGGCACTGGAGAGCGGCGGTTGCTATGTCCGGCTCGACGCAGAGAAACCCTCATGAAAGAAAGCATCATCGATGTGCTCATGTTTCTCTTCGAGCACTATGTGGACGACGAACAGATCGACGCCGCCAACCGCGAGGCCCTGCAGGACGAGCTGGTGGCCGCCGGCTTCGGTAACACCCAGGTGCGCCGCGCCTTCGACTGGCTGGAGGAGCTGGCCGGCGCGGAAGCGCCGCAGGCCATCGTGGCGCGCGGCGACACCATGCGCATCTATACCCGTGACGAGCAGGCCCGCCTGGGCAGCGAGGGCATCGGCTTCCTCCATTTCCTCGAGCAGCAGCGCGTGCTCACCCCCACCACGCGCGAGCAGGTCATCGAGCGCGCCTGCGCCCTGGACGGACACGACATCGACCTGGACGACCTGAAGTGGGTGGTCCTGATGGTGGTGTTCAACCAGCCGGACGACGACGGCGACCGCGACCTCGCCTGGGTCGAGGAACTCGTCTATGATGAGCGGCCTTTTGTCCTGCACTGATTTGTAAAACGCGGCCGGTGGCCGCATATCCCTGCCGCCACCCCTACTTTTCCGATCACCCGGTACTCGATGAGCAAGAACCTCGTCATCGTGGAGTCGCCTGCCAAGGCGAAAACCATCAAGAAATACCTGGGCAAGGACTTCGAGGTCCTCGCCTCCTACGGTCACGTGCGCGATCTGGTGCCCAAGTCGGGCGCGGTGGACCCGGAGCACGACTTCGCGATGAAGTACGAGCTCATCGACAAGAACGCCAAGCACGTGGACCGCATCGCACGGGCCATGAAGAAGGCCGAGGCGCTCTATCTGGCCACCGACCCGGACCGCGAGGGCGAGGCCATCTCCTGGCACCTGTACGAAATCCTCAAGGAGCGCGGCCTGCTGGAGGGCAAGAAGGTGTACCGGGTGGTGTTCCACGAGATCACCAAGCGCGCCATCCAGGAGGCCATGCGGCACCCGCGCGAGCTGTCCGGCGACCTGATCAACGCCCAGCAGGCGCGCCGCGCTCTGGACTACCTGGTGGGCTTCAACCTCTCGCCCTTGCTGTGGAAGAAGATCCGTCGCGGCCTGTCCGCCGGGCGCGTGCAGAGCCCGGCGCTGCGCATGATCGTCGAGCGCGAGGAGGAGATCGAGAAGTTCGAGCGGCAGGAGTACTGGACCATCGAGGCCGACCTGCAGCACGAGCAGGCCCGCTTCGGCGCCAAGCTGTACCGCTACCAGGGGCAGAAGGTGGCGCAGTTCACCTTCACCGACGAGCAGCAGGCCACCACCGCCCGCCAGCAGCTGCTGCAGGCGGCGGACGGCGCACTGCGCGTCATCGCCGTGGAGAAGAAGCAGCGCAAGCGCAATCCGGCGCCGCCCTTCATCACCTCCACCCTGCAGCAGGAGGCGGCCCGCAAGCTGGGCTTCTCCACGCGCAAGACCATGCAGATCGCCCAGCAGCTGTACGAGGGCATCGACCTGGGCACCGGCCCGGTGGGCCTCATCACCTACATGCGGACCGACTCGGTGAACCTGGCCCAGGAGGCGGTGCAGGAGCTGCGCCAGCTCATCGCCCGGCGCTACGGCGAGAAGGACCTGCCCGACAAGCCGCGCGTGTACCGCACCAAGGCCAAGAACGCCCAGGAGGCCCACGAGGCCATCCGCCCCACCTCCGCCCTGCGCACGCCGGAGGAGGTGAAGCGCTTCCTGGACCGCGACCAGTTCCGCCTGTACGAGCTGATCTGGCGCCGCACGGTGGCCTCGCAGATGATCCATGCCACCTTGGACACGGTGGCGGTGGAGTTCGCCTGCGGCGAGGCGAGCAGCTTCCGCGCCACCGGCTCGTCCATCCGCAACCCCGGCTTCATGCAGGTGTACCTGGAGGGACGCGACGACCAGGCCGCGGCGGCCGACAGCGAGGAGAAGATGCTGCCGGCCCTCGAGGAGGGCGACGTGGTGCGGCTGCTCGACATCCGCGCCGAGCAGCACTTCACCGAGCCGCCGCCGCGCTACACCGAGGCCAGCCTGGTCAAGGCGCTGGAGGAATACGGCATCGGCCGCCCGTCCACCTACGCCTCCATCATCTCCACCCTGCTGCAGCGCGAGTACGTGGAGCTGGAGAAGCGGCGCTTCCACCCCACCGACGTGGGGCGCATCGTGAACGGCTTCCTCACCCGCCACTTCACGGATTACGTGGACTACGACTTCACCGCCCGCCTGGAGGACGAGCTGGACGAGATCTCGCGCGGTGAGAAAGACTGGATCCCCGTCATGCACGCCTTCTGGCAGCCGTTCAAAGCGTTGGTGGAGGACAAGGAGGCCTCGGTCAGCCGCGAGGAGGTCAACCAGGCACGCGAGCTGGGCATCGACCCCAAGAGCGGCCGGCCGGTGTCGGTGCGCATGGGGCGCTACGGGCCCTACGTGCAGATCGGCACGCGCGACGACGAGGAAAAGCCCCTGTTCGCCGGCCTGCGCCCGGGCCAGAAGATGGACAGCATCACCCTGGAGGAGGCCCTGGCGCTGTTCAAGCTGCCGCGCCAGCTGGGTGAGACACCGGAGGGCGAGCCGGTCAGCGCCAACATCGGCCGCTTCGGCCCGTACATCAAGTACGGCAGCAAGTACGTCTCGCTGGGCGAGCTGGACCCGCACACCGTGACCCTGGCGCAGGCCCTGGCGCTGATCGAGGAGAAGAAGCAGGCCGACGCCAACCGCATCATCAAGGAATTCCCGGAGGCCGGCATCCAAGTGCTGAACGGGCGCTACGGCCCCTACATCACGGACGGCAAGAAGAACGCCAAGATCCCCAAGGACGTCGAGCCGGCCGAGCTGGATCTGGAGACCTGCCAGAAGCTGCTGGCCGAGGCCCCGGAGCGCAAGGGCCGCCGCAAGGCCGCCGCCAAGAAGAAGGCCGGCGCGAAAAAGGCCGCCAGCAAAAAGACCGCTGTCAAAAAGAAGGCCACCACCAAGCGCAAGACGGCCTCCACGACCAAGAAGGCCGCCGCCAAAAAGACCACCTCGGCCCAGACCGCCTGACTCCACCGGGCGCATGACACGCCCCGCCCCCCCGGCCATCACCCCGGCGCGCCTGCCCGCGGTGGTGGCGGTGCTGCGCCTGGGGGGAGTCATCGCCTACCCCACCGACACCGTGTACGGGCTGGGCTGCCTGCCCGACCGGCCGCGCGCCATCCGCCGCCTGCTGACCCTCAAGGGCCGCCCGGCCACCAAGGGTCTGATCCTGCTGGCGAGCGAGCCGGCCCAGCTCGCGCCGTGGACCGCCCCGCTCACGGACGCCGACTGGGCGCGCATCGCCGACCCCGCCGCGCCGCCCACCACCTGGCTGGTGCCGGCCGCCCCGGGCGTCTCGCCGCTGGTGCGCGGCGCGCACGCCAGCGTGGCGGTGCGCCTCACCCGCCACACGCTGGTGACGGCGTTGACCGCCCTGCTGGAGCAACCGATCATCTCCACCAGCGCCAACCCGGCCGGCCAGCCGCCGGTGCGCCGCGCGGCGGACCTCGACCCCGCCCTGCGGCGCGGCGTGGACCTGGTGCTGGCCGGCGCCTGCGGCCCCGCCACCCGCCCCAGCCGCATCCGCGAGCTGGCCAGCGGCCGCTTGCTACGTGCCTGAACCCATCACCGCAACCTGCCAAGGAGCTGCCATGAGCCAACCCGACATCGACACCCTGATCGACTATCTCACCGACCTGCAGGACCGCATCTGTCGCGCGCTGGAGGACTGCGACGGGAAGGGCCGCTTCCTGGAGGACGACTGGCGGCGGCCGCAGGGCGGCGGCGGCCGCACCCGGGTGCTGGGCGAGGGGGCCGTGTTCGAGCAGGCCGGCGTGAACTTCTCCGAGGTGAGCGGCGACGCCCTGCCCCCCTCGGCCACCGCCCACCGCCCCGAGCTGGCCGGCAAGCCGTTCCGCGCCGGCGGGGTGTCGCTGGTCATCCACCCGCGCAACCCCTACGTGCCCACCTCGCACATGAACGTCCGTTTCTTCGTGGCCGGCCGGCCCGACGAGGCGCCCGTGTGGTGGTTCGGCGGCGGCTTCGACCTGACCCCCTACTACGGCTTCGACGAGGACTGCGTGCACTGGCACCGCACCGCCCGCGCCGCCTGCGAGCCGGCCGGCCCGGGCACCTACGAGCGGCTCAAGAAGTGGTGCGACGAGTATTTCTTCCTCAAGCACCGCGGCGAGCCGCGCGGCATCGGTGGCATCTTCTTCGACGACTGGAACGAACCGGACTACCCCACCGCGCTGCGCTTCCTCCAGAGCGTGGGTGACCACTACCTGCCGGCCTACCTGCCCATCGTCGAGCGCCGCCGCGACCTGCCCTGGGGCGAGCGCGAGCGCGACTTCCAGCTCTACCGGCGCGGGCGCTACGTGGAGTTCAACCTGGTGTACGACCGCGGCACCCTGTTCGGCCTACAGTCGGGCGGGCGCACCGAGTCCATCCTCATGTCGCTGCCGCCGCTGGTGCGCTGGCGCTACAACTGGCGCCCCGAGCCGGGTACACCCGAGGCGCGCCT